>JBDHUL010000052.1:0-2533 GCA_039812985.1 Saccharimonadaceae bacterium (SeqCode) | reverse complement strand
TTTTTAAGGTGCCACCCTATCATCTGATGTTTCTTACAGATTCTGATATACTACAGATTATGCCTGCTCGAAATGTTCTACGTTTTTATGACACCCCTGCTTACTATCATGTGTATAACCGCGGGGCAGGGAAACAGCCTATTTTTCTTGATGACCGCGATAAATACAAATTTCTGTCGCTCATAGACCGTTACCTCAACCCTACAAATACCGATACCCGTTCTGACGGCCATACATATGAAAAATATGATGTGGAAGTGATGGCGTACTGCCTCATGGACAACCATTTTCATATGCTGCTGTATCAGGAGTCCGACGTAAGCGGCGTCAGATACCTCCTCAAATCAGTCATGACAGCCTACACGATGTACTTCAACCGTCGCTACAAGCGGTCCGGGTACCTGTTTCAGGGCGTTTTCAAAGCTGCTCGCATATCGAACGAGAATTACCTGTTACATATCACACGGTACATCCATATGAACCCTCGAAGCTACCTCCGATATAAATGGTCAAGCCTCTCCGCATATATTGGACAATCCGCCCCTAGCTGGCTAACTGTCATCCGACCCGATGACATGCCAATTGAAGAGTATCGGGAATTTCTCCGTGCTTATGAAACAAGACGCGCAGAGCTCAAGAACATAACACCAGATGTAGTTTTCTAAACTTGTAAGTTTTTCCAGATGATAGGGTGGCACCTTAAAACCTCCCTTAAAAAATCCTATCCTTTATACTGAATGCATGACAAAAAAGAAAAAGCTGCGTGATTATGCCAAGCGGTTCATGAGCCGTCGCGTATTTGAGCTTATTGAGCCGACTGGTCATTTGATTGAGTCTGCACTCATAACAACCGTCCGCGGCAATCCTGCACGGCATATGCGTGTTATCGGGGTGACTGGCACAAACGGCAAGACAACCACAAGTTTTATGATTCACAGCATACTCGTCGAGGCCGGCCTAAAAACCGCCCTCATGACGACAGTCGGGTATGGTATTGGGCATGCTATAACCAACCAGATAGCACATATGACAACGGTATCTCCGGGGCTACTGCAACGACGCCTCGGCCAGTTCAGGCGGCAGGGCGCCGAATGGCTCGTCATGGAGGTTACGTCACATGCACTGGCCCAGCACCGCGACTGGGGAACGCCGTACGAAGTAGCCGTACTCACCAATGTGACGCATGAGCATCTTGACTACCACAAGACATTTGAACGGTATAGGGCCGCAAAACTCAAGCTGTTTACTATCGCCGCCCGCCACGGCACGCGACTTGGCGTAATCAACGCCGACGACCCCAGTGCGGACATCTTTCGGGCGGCCGTACCGCGCTCCATGATGTATGGGATGCATGCTGGCAATATCCGCCCAGAGAACCTGGTCCAGCACTCGGACGGATCATCGTACGATGTCACGATCGATGCGGTGACGTACCACATAGAGTGTCATATACCAGGAGAATTTAACGTCATGAACTCCCTGGCGGCCGTTTCGGTTGCACACGGGCTTGGGTTGCCAAAGAAAGCAATTGAACAGGGGATAGCCAGCCTCAAAAACGTCGAGGGTCGGATGAACAGCGTTCGGCAGGGCCAATCATATACGGCAATCATCGACTTTGCACACACACCAGACGCATTTGAGCGGCTCCTGAGAGACCTCCGGGCATCGACCAGGGGGAAGTTAGTCGCCGTTTTTGGGTCGGCAGGGCGTCGCGATGAAGCAAAGCGCTATACGCAGGGGCAGATTGCCGGGAAGTACTGCGACGAACTTGTACTCACCGAGGAAGACGACCGCGACGAAGATGGCAACCACATTCTCGACCAGATAGCCGAAGGTGCCGCCAAATCTGGCAAGGTTGCCCCTGAGAACGTTTTTAAAGTGCTCGACCGTCCGAGCGCTATTCAGTTTGCAGTAACCCGGGTCATGAGCCCCGACGACACCGTCATCTTTCTCGGTAAAGGCCACGAAAAAACTATCGAGCGGGCAAACGGCGAGAACCCGTGGGATGAAACCAGCGAGGTTGAAAACGCAATTCACGCAGAACTAGCCAAAAAAGCATCGTAGCTATTTCGCGATATTCTGACGAGCCAAGAAGCGCGTAAGCAAGCTTCGTTGCGAGTCGAGGACTTGCATTCATACAGTGAACGCCCCGCAGACTCCAAAGAAGTGAGCGAACAAGCGACGTTGCGCGAGAAAGCGTTTAGCGAAATAGCTACGATGCTTTTTGATTCTACTCAAGCGTTAGCGAAACGCAGCGAATAAATCCACCGCCCTTCACCAGCTCTGTCACCTCTGGACACACCACTGTCAGACCACGCTTTTCCAGCGCTTTTTTGAGCTCGGGGGCGTGTCCACTCATAATCACCGTTTCGCCTGTTGAAACGAGATTGCACGCAAAACCTTTGGTTGCTTCTTCGAAACTCACCTCTATCTTGTCAAAGCCCTTTAGTTGTCGGAGAGTCTCCTGGGAAGATGGCAAAAATGCTTCCGGACAATACGCAATCAAGCCACACTGCGTTTCGTCAGGGTTTTT
>JBDHUL010000051.1:0-2756 GCA_039812985.1 Saccharimonadaceae bacterium (SeqCode) | reverse complement strand
GAGCGGTTTCTTCGATCAGCTTGACATTCATGTCGTGAATATCACCGCGAATAAATCGCTGCACTTCTTCGTCAACCAGCATTTGTTCAAAAATCATCATGCGCCCTTTGTATCCAAAGGGCACTTCGTCGCTTGAACCGGGCTTATAGAGCTGCACGTTATCAAGACTGGGATGTTCTATGTCGCCGGGCAGAGTGCCAAGGTTATCGCGTATCCACTGAAGTGTCGTGCTATCGGGAGCATATGGTTGCTTGGTCGCGTCATCCAGTCGGCGCACAAGACGCTGCGAAATAACCATGCGTATACCATTTGCAAAAATAGGGTTTTGGCCAATCATATCGACCATGCGACTAAAAGCGGCCGCTGCGGACGAGGCGTGGAAAGTTGTCAGCACCAAGTGTCCAGTAATCGATGCTTGAATAGCGGTCTTCGCCGTATCTGTGTCGCGAATCTCACCGACCATCACCACGTCGGGATCGAGTCGCAGTACGGCACGCAGGTTGTCAGCAAAGGTTTTACCATTGTTTGTATCTATCGGTATCTGCGAAATACCCGGCACGCTAATTTCGACCGGATCCTCAAGGGTGATGATTTTGCGTGACGGGTTGTTGAGGGCGTTAATGATACTAAAGAGCGTTGTCGATTTGCCGGCCCCAGTCGGTCCAACTACCATTACCATGCCATGCGGATGCGACACGACTTCTTCAAGGTTTTTCTGGCGCACACTGTCAAACCCAAGCCGCTCGATACTTAACAGGCTCTCGTCAAAGTTAAATAACCGCACCACCACATCCGTACCAAAATTTGTTGGCACGGTTTCGACGCGCATATTGACTGTTTTTCCTGGAGTGACCTGAGACTGGGTCTGCATATGTCCGGTCTGCGCATCAGTTGCGGCGGTTGAGATGTTCGCCCGAGACGCCAGCGCCCCTGTCAATACGCGGTATTTGTCATGGCTAATGACAGCGACTGGGTGTAAAGCTCCATCGATGCGTAGTCGTATGCGAACATCATCGCGTTCGTTTTCTATATGTATGTCGCTGGCACCCAAACGATCGGCCTGGTCAATAAGGTAGTCAAGAATACGGTCACTACTGACTGATTCGAGCGTGTCAGACACCGACTTCAGGGTTTCGCTGTCACCCTCTTTGGCTATTTTGACATCATCATACACAATAACTTTCGGCGGGTCATAACGCAGCATAAACTCACGAAATCCGGCGTTGCTCATGAGATTGAACGTCACTATTTTGCCCTCGTCGTTATAGGACTTTTCGAGTTGGCGGAGCGTCGATTGCGGCGTACTAGAGGTAATAGCGAAACTATACGACTTGCTTTCGGCCTGTATGCTAAGCGGTACTATTTTCCCATCGTACATCCGTCGCAAATCAAGCAAGTCGGGAATGAGCGGAAGCGTTTCGGATACGCCACGACTATCAAAGTACTGGATACCGAGAAGCGCTGCCCGTTGCTGGGTAGCGCGTTCTTCCTGGTCACGGTAACGCTTCGCCTGTTCTTCTTCGTTCATACTTATGCTTAGAGTATACAGTATGCGGTATGATGTATGAAGTATGAAACGGATTGTCGTTATTGCCCACAACATCCGCTCAGCGCACAATGTCGGAGCGATATTTCGGACGGCCGATGGGTTTGGCGTCGAAAAAGTAATCCTCAGCGGCTACACCCCGGCACCACCGTTCGACGGCGACACCAGGCTGCCACACATTGCCGCAAAAGTCGGCCGTGATATCCATAAAACCGCCCTCGGCGCCGAAAACGCCGTACCGTTTCTCGTCATTGAGCATCCGCCTCTCGAAGAACTGCGCAGGGAAGGTTATTGCCTGGTAGCGCTTGAACAAGCCCCCGGGAGTACCCCGCTCCCGGATTATCACCCCCCTGAACGCGTTGCCCTCCTCCTTGGCGAAGAAATCAACGGCATCAGCCCCGACCTGCTTGACCGGTGCCATGATATTGTTGAAATACCGATGGTCGGCACGAAAGAGTCATTTAATGTCAGCGTAGCAGCGGCCGTCGCCCTTTACCAACTGGCGTGTATCGAGTACAATTAGACCGTAAGCAGTATGCAAAAGAAACAATCAATTCGTCCCGTACATTTGTTTCATACCAGCCGCGTGATGCTGGTCGGACTTCTCGTTCTTGCGGCAGTTATCGCTCGAACGAACCTTACGAGTAGTAGCAGCCTCACTTATGACAAACAAGCTGTCCTCGCCTACGCCACGAGCATGTCCATTGCCGACCTTTTTTCGAACGCGAACGCTTCGAGAGCGGCAAATGGCCTTGCACCGCTGTCTCTTAACGCGCAGCTCAATAGTTCTGCGCAGATGAAAGCAAACGACATGATCCAACAGAACTACTGGTCTCATGTTTCTCCTACCGGTGTACAGCCATGGTACTGGTTCAACCAGGCAGGCTACAGCTACTCGGCAGCTGGTGAAAACCTTGCCTATGGATTCAATACCGGCGCTGAAGTCAACGTGGCATGGATGAATAGCCCTTCGCACAAAGCCAATATACTCGGTGACTTTAGCGAAGTTGGGTTTGGTGTTGCCAATGGACCGTCTTATCAGGGCGGGGCTAATACGGTTGTTGTCGCCCACTATGGCAAACCGCCGACTCCAGCGCCTGCTGCAACGCCAGCTCCAGCTGCGCCAGTAACACCGCCGACACCGCCAACCCCTCGCCCAGCAACGACAAGCCCAACAACTCCCGCAACTTCCCCAACCCCAACCCCAACC
>JBDHUL010000050.1:0-3111 GCA_039812985.1 Saccharimonadaceae bacterium (SeqCode) | reverse complement strand
TATTTGCTCAGGAAAATTGTCAAATATTTCACACCTCGTGCATCATATGTGGAGTATACTGTCATGTACACATGGCAAATTGGGATAACATTGGCTCAGGTGGAGATGTCGAAGATCGGCGCGGAAACAGCGGGCTGGTGCTCGGCGGCGGGGCAACGCTTGTCGGACTAGTGTTATTTTTCGCCCTGAACTATTTTGGTGTACACGTTGATCCGGCGACGCTAGAAAATGTCATTGGAGGCGTTTCAAGCTCACAGACCACCCCGAAACAGACCTCCGGGATAGACGACGGGTACAAGCAATTTGCCGGACAAGTCCTCGGTTCAAACAATGACTATTGGAACACTGCCGTGAACGGCTACGCGCCGCCTCGCCTCGTTCTCTTCCGCGGTGCTACCCAATCCGGCTGCGGCGTTGCCACGTCAGCCGTGGGGCCGCACTACTGCCCGATCGATCGGACCATCTACCTTGACGAAACCTTTTTCGACACACTAACACAACTTGGCGGCAGCAACGGCGATGTGGCTCAGGCGTACGTCATCGCCCACGAAGCTGGCCACCATGTTCAAAATGTACTCGGTACCATGGCCAAGGTGCAAAGCGACCCTGGCTACGATCGCACCGGTGACAACAGCCTTTCTGTCCGTCTTGAGCTCCAGGCCGACTGCTATGCTGGTTTGTGGGCGCACTCCCTTTCAAACAAAGATGTGTTCGACCCTGGAGAAATAAAGGAAGCAATCCAATCAGCCGAAGCTGTTGGCGACGACCGCATACAGGCAGAAACGCAAGGAACCATCAACCCCGAAACGTGGACGCACGGCAGTTCTGCCGAACGTGTCGCCTCGTTCAACCGGGGATATCAGAGCGGCCAGCTCTCTCAGTGCGCACTATAAATATACTCACCGACACCCTCGTCTTTCCTCTCTAGCCCCGTCGTACGGTATACTGATTGGTATGAAACCGCTTGTGGACATCGACCCATGGCTAAAGCCATATGCAAACCATATTGCTGGACGTGATGCCTATGTCGCGCACAAAACGCGGCAAGTGCTGGGAGAAAAAACTGTGAGCAAATATGCACTTGGTCATCTTTATTTTGGCATGCATCGTACACAAAATAGCTGGGTCTTCCGCGAATGGGCCCCGCATGCCACCAAGATATATCTCATTGGCAATACGACCAACTGGAAAGATAACGAGGCATACGCCCTCTCTCGGAACGACGATGGCATATGGGAGATATCTCTACCGCATGATGCGCTCGCCCATGGCGATCACTATAAACTCCATGTTTTTTGGGACGGCGGCAACGGACTCCGCATTCCTTCGTACGCACGCTATGCCGTTCAAGATGACGACACGAAAGATTTTAACGCAGTTGTTTGGGAACCCGAAGTGCCATTTACTTGGACTGACGAACAGTTCATTCCAGCTGCCGAACCGCCACTTATATACGAAGCGCACGTTGGTATGAGCAGCGAAAAACCAGCCGTTTCGAGCTACCGAGAGTTTGCCCAGCACGTGTTACCGCGCATAAAAAAAGCTGGGTATAACACCGTACAGCTCATGGCGGTGGCCGAACATCCGTACTATGGCAGTTTTGGCTACCATGTCTCAAATTTTTTTGCGGTGAGTTCGCGGTGCGGCACGCCAGACGATTTTAAACAGCTCATCAACAGCGCCCACCAACATGGCCTAAGGGTTATTATCGACCTCGTTCACTCGCATGCAATCAAAAATGAATTAGAAGGGCTGAGTCAGTTTGACGGCACGACGACGCAGTATTTTCATGCCGGCACACGCGGCCAGCACACGGCGTGGGACTCACGGGTATTTGACTATGGCAAACCCGAGGTAATGCATTTTCTCCTCTCAAATTGTCGATTTTGGCTGGACGAGTACCATGTTGACGGATTTCGATTTGATGGCGTGACAAGCATGCTGTACACCGATCATGGACTGGAAAAGACTTTCACTGGTTACCAAGACTACTTTGGAACAAACGTTGACCAAGACGCTCTCACCTACCTTACATTAGCAAATCATCTTATTCATGATATAAAGCCAACCGCTTTAACTATTGCCGAAGATATGAGCGGGTATCCTGGCCTTGCCTGGGAACATGGTGTTGGGTTTAATTTTCGCCTCAGCATGGGCGTCCCAGATCTTTGGATCAAAACACTCAAAGAAACGAGCGATGAGACCTGGAACCTCACGCACTTAGTCCATGAGCTTACAGCAAAACGCCCAGAAGAGCGTGTTGTTTCCTATGTCGAAAGTCACGATCAGGCCCTTGTTGGCGACAAAACGCTCATATTCCGGCTCATTGACAAAGATATGTACACCCACATGAGGGCCGACGACCCGAGCGTGACGGTCGAACGAGGCGTTGCCCTTCATAAACTGATTCGTTTGTTAACAGCATCATTAAACGGCGGCGGTTATCTGAATTTTATGGGCAACGAATTTGGACACCCAGAGTGGATTGACTTTCCGCGCAGTGGTAACGACTGGTCGTATCACTACGCCAGACGACAGTGGTCATTGGTCGATGACCCGACGCTCAAGTATCACTGGCTAGGTGCTTTTGACATGACTATGCTTTCTATTATCCGGAGGCTTCACCGTCCCGTAACACGCGTCACGGCACACGACGACCATCGGACGCTCAGCTTTGAGCGTGACGGGTACGTTTTTGCATTTAATTTTTCGCCTGATACGTCCTACACTGACTACCCCGTCCCAGCGCCAATTGGCTCATACCGCATCATACTTGACAGCGATGACAGCGCATTTGGCGGCCATGGACGTATTGATCATTCGCTTGCATACAACACTCGTCAGGACGACAGGAACGCAACGCTATCACTCTATCTCCCCGCACGAACCGCCATCATCCTTACGCCATGAAAACACCATCTCCACTTCTCGCATCATTTCGCTCAGGCGCTGCAACAGGCCCGGTTGTCGTCCTTGTTCATGGGTTTCTTGCCGACCATACCTACTGGAAAAATCTTACTCCTTTTTTGGAAAACGATCATAGTGTTATTTCTGTTGACCTCTTAGGGTTCGGCCAGTCGCCAAAACCAAAAACCACAGCTTCCTACAGCC
>JBDHUL010000049.1:0-3961 GCA_039812985.1 Saccharimonadaceae bacterium (SeqCode) | reverse complement strand
CTACTGCGAGAAAGGAATGGCTAGGCGGTAAACTGGTCTTGAACCTTCGGAAAATGTCCGCTCCGCGCCCCTTACAAGCGCTGTTACGCACCCATCGGTTAACGTTGCAGTCCATTTACTGTTTGCATCATAGATATCGGTACGCGCCGGGTTCATGCGGCGAACCGCAAAAAACTGGGACTGAAGTGCTCTCGTCAGTCGACGCGATGAAATACTCATTGTACTTATGATACACCATTACCTCAACAACACGCCAGTGCCCTACCACATAAAGCGAGGCCGGATAGTCTAGCTTCCCGACCCCTCGCTTTCCGAGTAAAAACGCAGTAACTACGAGTTAGCCTGCCGCAACAAATGGCAACATCGCGAGGTGCCTCGCTCGTTTAACCGCAAGTGCTAGCTGGCGCTGCTGGCGCGAATTCAACCCGGTTTTCGTTGCCGGTTCGATCCGACCATATGAGTCAACAAACCGCTGCAATGTCTTTACATCCTTATAGTCAAAGTATGCAGGTGCGTCTTTTTTAAATCTTCGAGCCACGTATCTTTTCTCCTTTCAATTGAAAATATATCTACAGAGCAATGGCGCAGTAGGTATCCGTTCTTTACCATGCTCCATGTTGTCAATACTGTTCTTTTTTTGAGGTTCCTAAAAAGGAATCTCAGATAAGTCGATAGGTTTGTCGTCTATATCGTCTGGCGCCACATCGGATTTTTTGTCATTTGTGGGCCGAGCGGATGCGCTGTTAAAATCGCTATTTCCGCCACCCCCCTGGCTGTCGACAAAGTTAAAGTCCTCGACAACAACCTCAACCTTGCTGCGTTTCCCACCGGATTCTTTGTCTTCCCAGCTGCTTTGCTCAAGCCGTCCGCTCACGAGGAGGGCTCGGCCCTTGCCCACATACTGCGCGATAATCTCACCGGGCTTGCCCCAGGCTACGCAGTCGATGAAACTGACTGCTTCTTGCGTCTCGCCATTTGCATTGCGCCAACTACGGTTCACCGCCAGACCAAACCGAGTCACACTCTGACCGCCAGTCGTTGTTCGCGTCTCTGGGTCGCGCGTCAGGTTCCCCATGAGTATGACTTTGTTAAACCCCTTTGCCATCGTACTCCTCCTCGCTTAAACAGGTTATTCTTCTTCTTTTTCGTCTTTTTTCTCGGCTTCTTCGGCCTTTAGTGTACGGATTTTTTCATCGACACTCACCAGTAAATAACGCAGGACGTTATCGGTGATATTGAGTGTACTCTGCACTTTGGCATTCGACTCGGCTGGCAACACGATTTCCATGTACACATAATTTGCGAATTCCTCACCTTTGATTTTATACATGAGGCGTTTTTTGCCCCAGTTGTCTTCTTTTTTGACTTCGCCACCATTGTCGATGACAATCTTCCGAACTTTCTTAAGTACTGGCTCTAGGTCAGCCTCAAGGTCCGGATGTATAAGCACGGTTAGCTCATACTCTCGCATATAGAAAACCTCCTTTGGAACTCCCTATGCGGGGTGCTTGCCTTGTTTCAGACAAGCTTTGGTTAATAACATGAGATATTATAACAGAGGTCTACGCATAACTCAAGCGACCTACCAGGCCCAATCAAATCCACAACCCATCGTCATGCTATATATAAAATCGATCATACCGGTATCCCGTACTCGTCCGTCTCGCTGCTCTCATCGTCACTGCCGCGGCCGTTTAGGGCGTCGAGTGAGCTGATGAGCACCTCGCGCGGCCGTGAGCCATCAGCCGGGCCAATGATACCCTGTTCTTCCATTTCTTCGATAAGCCGCGCGGCTCGCGAATACCCGATGCGAAGTCGCCGCTGCAAGTACGACGTCGAGGCCTTGCCCCCTTCGATCACGCATTTCACCGCATCCATAAACATGCTGTCATCGCTCCCGCTGTCAGTATCCATCACCACGCTCCCGCGCCCACTCAGCTGTACGGGCTGCGAAATAATCTCTTCATTGTACTGAGCCGGAGCCTGCATGCGAAGGTGATCAGTAATCTTCATCACCTCATCATCAGTCACCCACGCACCTTGAATGCGTTTTGGCTTGCTCATTTGCGGAGTAAGCATAAGCATATCACCCTGACCGAGTAGTTTTTCTGCGCCTATCTGGTCGAGGATGGTACGAGAGTCAACCTGGCTTGCCACCGTAAAGGCAATCCGCGCCGGTATATTTGCCTTAATCAGTCCCGTAATAACATCGACGCTCGGGCGCTGCGTCGCAAGCACCAGGTGGATCCCGACCGCCCTGGCTTTTTGCGCCAGGCGCACAATAAGCGCCTCGACATCGCGCGCCGCAATCATCATGAGGTCAGCCAGCTCATCGATAACAATGACGATATACGGCATGGCTTCTTCACTCATTTTGGCATTGTAACTTTTTATGTCGCGTATCTTTTGCTCAGCCAAAAGATCATACCGCCGCTCCATCTCGTTCACCGCCCACTTGAGTGCCGAAATAGTTTTCTCTGGCTCAGTAATGATAGGTGCAAGCAAGTGCGGTATGTCCTCGTATGGCGCCATCTCAACCTGTTTTGGGTCAACGAGTATGAGTCGCATATCGGACGGGCTGTTGCGGTACAACAGGCTCGTAAGCAATGTATTGATCATGACTGACTTACCTGAACCAGTTTGCCCAGCGATCAGTAAGTGCGGCATTTTGTTGAGTTCTCCTACCACCGCCTCTCCGGCGATATCTTTACCAACCGCAAAACTAAGCGGCTCAACAGCAGTTTTCCATGGTCGGGCGTTGAGTATACCATACAAGCGAACGTCGGCGGCCTTACGGTTTGGCACTTCTATACCAACCGCTGCCTGACCCGGTATTGGCGCCTCAATGCGCAGCGCTTGCGCCGCAAGGTTAAGTGCGAGGTTGGTTTCGAGTGCGGAAATACGATTGAGCTTAACGCCACTCGGTGGTTTGAGCGTGTACTGCGTCACTTTGGGGCCAATATTAGCCCCTTCCATCTCGACATCTATCGAGAATTCGTGCAGCGTATCTTTGATGATTTGAGCGTTGTGTTTGACATCGCCAGCATCAGCCGGGTTCTGTTTTTTCTCAAGCAAATCCAGACTAGGCCACTGCCAGTTCGGGTCAGCACGACTCGTCAGCGCCGCCTGTTCTTCAGCCGCTTTATCCTGCACAACACTGTTACGCAGTGTGCTGAGGCCGCGTGATTTTTTGTCGTCGCCGTGCTGCACGGTCGGCACACCTTCGTTAAGTTTAAAGTTACCAATACTCCGTGTATCTATTTCTTTGGCACGCTCAGCCACAGCGGTATTGTTTTCAAGTGTCGGACTCTTCTCACGCTGAAATAATGCCATAAACCCATCTATGATAGCTCTCGGCGACACGCTCAGGACAAATAAACTCGTGACAATGACGCCGAACACCATAACAAGCGCCCCGACCTGGGCATTAACCATGGTCAGCACACCTTCTGCCACCATCCATCCGGCGACACCGCCACCGCCGCCAGCCTGCGACACTTCGAGGTTCTTTGGGTCTGGACTCATCAGCTGCATAAATCCAGCGACAAATGCCACAAACATGACTGTTGCGACTGTAACAACAGTTGGTATGCGATTCTCCTCAGCTTGAAACACCTGCACGGCTCGAAATACCAGCAGCAGTGGCAATACATACATCGCCCACCCTAAGCAATACGCTACTACGTCTTTGGTCGCGACCGGGAATACCCCACCGGTGTTCAGAATCCCAAGCGTCAGTAGAAGTGCCAAGATCACCAGCACCACTGCGCCTACTTGCGGCCAAAATCCATCTGGCAGCTTGTGCTTCGGTGCCGAACGATTCGGTTTTAGTGGTTTTTTGGATTTTCTTGCTTTTTTCTTTGGCATAACGGTTTTATTGTATACTGCTCGGCTCTACCCTGTCGAGCTTCTTTCGTATCACAATTGTAGCACAATTTGCAACGTTTTGCAATATTTGCAA
>JBDHUL010000048.1:0-4235 GCA_039812985.1 Saccharimonadaceae bacterium (SeqCode) | reverse complement strand
TATGAGTGCAGCATACAAAAACCGTGCACTTGATACACTTGAGAAAGCGCTTAACAACCGCTATTATGTCCTTTCACCGACAGATAGCCCAATACCGAGATCGGAGGAAATTGCAGCCGATCTTCGCCTCGCCTCCTATTCGCGAAAAACATGTACATCTGATGGGAAAGTGAAAAGCTCAAACTAACCTAATCACCTATCGTACGGGTAGATGCTGCAAGTACGCCTCGATAAACCCATCAATCTTGCCGTCGAGAACTGCCGCAGCATTCTTGTCTTCGTGCTTTGTACGCGTGTCCTTCACCATGGTGTATGGGTGCAAGACGTAGTTACGAATCTGCGCGCCCCAGCTCGCCGATTCCCCGGCGCGAAGGTCGGCCAATGTTTCGGCGTGCTGTTCTGCAAGCATGTGGGCAAGTTTGCTGCGAAGAATTTTGAGGGCTGTTTCTTTGTTTTGCAGTTGCGAGCGTTCGTTTTGTATCGCAACCACCGTTCCGGTCGGCAGATGCGTCACGCGTACTGCGCTGTCCGTCGTATTGACGCTCTGACCGCCATGTCCGCCAGCGCGGTACACGTCGATCTTTAGGTCTTTTTCATCGAGTACGACTTCATCCGGGGCATCGATTTCTGGCATCACCTCAACGAGCGCAAAACTCGTCTGGCGAAGACTGTCGGCATTAAATGGACTGAGGCGCACGAGACGATGAACACCGTGCTCAGACTGGAGTTTTCCGTAAGCAAAAGACCCCGACACGCTATAGGTAGCGTTTTTTATACCAGCTTCCTCGCCACTCGAGCGCTCAATCAATTCAACTTTCATACCAGCGCGTTCAGCCCACCGCAGATACATTCGTTCTAACATCTCGCACCAATCTTGGGCGTCTGTCCCGCCAACACCAGCACTCAGCTTCAAAATCGCTGCATGGTTATCGTACTGGCCACGAAAAAGCAGGTCTTTCTTTAGTCTTTCTAGCTCTGCATCAAATGCACCCACCTGCTCCTCGAACTCGGGGAGTAGGTCGTCATCACCAATTGCCATGAGCTCTTGTATGTCATGCACCTGGGCGCGCAGTGTTTGCCATGGTTCTATCTGCAAACGAAGGGCGGCCGCCTGTTTGCTGACATGTTGAGCATGTTCAACGTTATTCCATATCTCGCTTGTTGCCAACTGATCATCGAGTACCGCCAGCTCCTCGGCTTTCGCAGGAATAGCCAGCTGATCGCATGCCTTCACGATTTCATCGTGTAGCGTATCAATTCTATCAATAAGTGGTCGCATACTACGTACTAGTATACCCGATCTATACTTTTATGGCTTAAGGACGACAGAATCCATCATTTCAGTCACACGAGCTTTGTTTTTATCCCAAGAGCTAGTCGTAGTCGCAATGTACATGACATGAAGCGTCGCATCCGTATCGTAGTAGGCGCCAAAAGCACCTTTTAGTGCGTGCTTATCGGCATTATCGCAGCTGTACATAAACTCAAGCCCATTTTTCCCCGAAGTAGCGTCTTTAACACGCTTAAGGGGATCGACATAAGAAAAGTTCGAGGCACACATGAACGAATCATGGCCTGAATACTGCGTGAGACTCATAAGTTGACCACTACTTGCTGCCTCTAGGGCCTTGTATCCCCTCTCTGCCGCAGCATCCGCACCAATACTAGGCGATGTATTAATTACGGAATGGTAGTGTTGTATACCAGATGTGCCGACACCACTAAACGTACCCACATAGGTAAACTCTTGATTAAATTTTGCTGCATTTCCGACAGGAATTTGCGTGCCGATCGGTGACTCTTTTTCCCATTTTGATAGGTGTAAGAAAGCTATTTTGTCATTTTTGTACCACTCATACGAAGCTGGAGCATCTGGCAGACTTGAAGGGCTCCTTTTATCTTGTATGACAAAATACGCTACCACCCCCGCGATCGCGGCGATACCAACAACAAGGCCAACTATAGCACCCACTGAGAGACGCTTCGACCCTGCAAGCATTCCTGGGTCTTGCGACATAATTGGAACGACTGGTTTGGTCGTCGATTCTGTACTGGTTGGAGGTTCTACAGAAGGATCTTCGTTCATCATATATCCTTTATTATACCTAGTGTCTTTAGAAATCATAGTATATCTTTATCTGCGGAAGGTAGCTGCTCTGTCGAGATACGACTGAGGTATTCTTCCGGAACAAATTGTTTTGTCCAAAGCTGTTGTGGGCCGAGGGCGCGGTAGTCAAAATGCCCTTCTGGAACAGAAAATGGCAACTGGCAAGCCTGAGAACCATATGCCGCCCGAGCCATGTGGTAGGCGGTGCGAAGCTCCTCGACCTCGCCCACACATTCAAACGGTTTCATAGCGTCTCCGATGCCAAGCAGGCCCCTAAAAGCTCTTTGCAAATCTAAATTTTGCGAAGAAAATAGGTCTTGCCCATCAAATATTCGTCGCAGTTCATAGGGTATAACAAACGGCGAGAAGAGTATGAATGCGTTGGCGCATTTTGGGCATTTTCCACACCAACGTAAATCAGTATTGAGCTGGCCTTGCTCGTAATTGGCAACATTACATGACGAGAACCCGTTTGCATATGGCGCCCAGCATTTCTCTTCAAACATCTCGGCAATACGAAGTTCGCTAAAAGGTCGCAGCGGAGACCCAACGCGTAGAGTGTTCGAAATACATGTCGAAACGTAGTCGGACAATAACCGTTCGGCTGACCAGGTTTTTGACCACTGGTGAGTTACCGGTATATCACCGAGCATAGCATGCGGCTCATCGCCTTCATGACCTATTGCCGCGAGAACCGTGTTCTCACCATGCAGTACCGCGTCAACGAGCGCATAGCAAAGAGCGATATATGTCACCGGAACATGACCGTTCAAGCCGCCGTCTTGAGCCGCTGCATCGAGAGCCGACCGATCAAGGTACCGCCGCACCAACCGTGGCTCGCGGCCGTTTAATCTGGCGATAATCTTTGGATAGGTTTTCGATGACGTCATATACCACGTCGTATACGGTAACTGTAGCTCATTGAGCAGTTCGCCCATCAGCAGCGAGTCTTTGCCGCCGCTCTGTAGCGATAGCACTCCCCCGCCTCCATACACAACCGGTAACGGATCTGCTCCCTCGCCTTCAACATGCACCGCTTTTTCCGGGTCAAGGCTATTTTCGAACATAAACTGGCTGAGGCCCTCGCGGTATATCTGGCCGAGTAGCACCGCCTGTTTTGGTGAAAAAACTCGCCCACGATACACAAGCCGCTCGGTCGGAAAAGACTTGTAGTATGAGACGCCGGCAACTAAAAACGCGAGTTCAAGCACTCGGTGAAGAATATCTTCTTGCACCACGCTCCCTATGGATGCAAATTCGATTCTTTCTGTACAACGACGTTCCCCGTCAAAGCTGTATTCAAATATCGCCGTGTGAGTCGAAAGATCAAAAGCGTAGTTTTCAAAAACAAAAGCGTTGTACAAATCCTTTCCCATCGTTACATAGCCTCCACGAGCGCTACAAACTGATTGCCCCTATCGCTAAAATTCCGGAACATCCCAAAGCTCGCACAGCCGGGCGACATAATAACAACGTCACCAAACGTTGCGGCGTTACGAGCATCAGCAATAACCGGTTCCAGGGTAGAAGCATCGGTCACGTCATATGGTGCCGAAACTCCCGCGGCATCAAATGCAGCCGCAAGTCGATGACGAGTCTGACCCATAAGAATGATATGTTTTATGTTTGCCTGTTTGGCAACCACCTCGGCTAGTTCGTGAAAATCGACCTTTTTATCATATCCTCCAAGTATAAGCACCTCGGGTTCGGTAAATGACCGTATAGCCGCTATGGCTGCTCCGGGTGCGGACGAGTAGTTATCGTCAAAGTACCGCACGCCATCAACATTACGGATAAACTTCAGTCGATGCGGCAATCCCTCAAATGTTTCAAGGCCGGTCTGTATATGGTCTGCCAAAATTGTTTCATCAAAACACCGCACTGCCGTTATCGCTGCGCAGGCATTTTCGACATTGTGCTGGCCGGGCAACCGCAAAGATCCGGTATGGCATATCTGTTCTTCCTGAATAAAAAATGTATTCTCTTTGGTGTAACAGCCCTTGTCTTCTGCGTCATTGTAACGTATTTTTCGACCCATACCAGCAGCGGCAACCTGAGCCGAAAACAGGTTATTTGGGTGAAACACCACTACGTTAGAAGCAGTCTGAAACCGAGCAATATTTGCTTT
>JBDHUL010000047.1:0-5115 GCA_039812985.1 Saccharimonadaceae bacterium (SeqCode) | reverse complement strand
GTTCTGCGTGACCATGTTGCCAAGAGCATTAATTGCTATCTTGTTCCCACTGATGATGTTGCGAGCCCCGGCATTCGCTCCACCAATAACAACATTCGGCGTCGGATGAATGTTCACACCCGTTCCATTGCCCACTCCGCTCGTACGTCCATCCAGCCCCGCCCCTATATAATTGCCCTTTACCGAAACCGTCTGTACATCGCTAAATATGAAAACACCAATGGCAAAGTTGCCAGATATATAGTTCCTATCACCAGCGTTCTCGCCTCCGACCGAAACATCCGTTACTGTACGTTCGGTCTCATTGCTTATGTCGATACCCTTGTTGTTGTGTACGGCCACGCCCGTTGGTGTTATGCCAATATAGTTACTTCGTATATCGACATGTTGCGATGAATCAAACACCTTGATCCCTACGTCGTCCGATGAATTGGTCGTCAGCGTTGACCCACCGAATACATTTGCATCAGCCGGTGTCCCTCCGACAAGAACATGGGAAGCCCCCTGGAGCCACAGCAACCGTGCATCGTTTGTCTCATCGGTCATCAGCGGCCCGTCTTGGGTAACTTTTACCCCAAACAAGCTATTCGTAATCGTCATGTTGTCAACATAGTCAGGAACAGGCAACCATAGCCCGGTACTCCCGATAGCAAACAGGCTCGTTGAGAGATTGTTACGATAGATAAAGTTATCGGCCGTTGCATTGATCCGAACGCCCCCTTTCACAAGTGTCGGGTCGGTTGGGGTTGTGCCGTCTGCCTTTACACCAAAATAACTGCATTCAACAGTCATGTTTGGCGCCGTAGCGAGCACATCCCGGCTCCCGGCAGTCACCGCCCCATTTACCACCAGTCCTTTTATGCCCGACCCTGCCGCTGTCTGGGCAAATACCAATGTTCGATCATCAATGGCACCCGTAATCCCCGTGCTCGAAACTATCTCAATATTGAGGACGTGCGGCGTGTTTGGCGTGTTTGGCGCATCCGCCACGAGGTTACCACATGTCGTGCCAGCCTGGGTCGTCCCATCGAGTATTGTTGGCTGTGTTATCCACGGAAGCGGCGTCTGGAGAGCAATCGTATGAACACCCGCGCCCGGTACCGCGAACTGAATACTATGCGGTTCTCCACCGAGTAGTGCCGTGTTTGCATTTGCGTCCAGTATGGCCTGGCGTAGACTCCCGGCGCCCGTATCATTCGTGTTCGTTACTGTATATACCTGTCCAAGCGCATGAGCCGGTCGTAATATAAAGCACCACGCAAGCGTCAGCAGCCCAAACGATACAAGCACCGACGCGCTGCCAAGAACGAACGCACCATAAGGGCGACGCATTTATTTTCTCCTTTTTTATATAGGTGTTAGACCGTGCGGTCAGATGTTTGTTTCTCACGTCTCTCGTGGCGTAAGGTAATTATGATTATAGCGATTCCTCAGCGTTTTACAATACAAAAATACCCCGTGTTATCCACAGGGGTATAGTGTATGGGTGTCATCAGGCTACTTTATTGCGCTGATTTTGATGCGACTGTACTGTTGACGGTGGCCATTTTCGGTGTGTACACGTTTTTTCGCTTTGTAGCGAATAATACGAATTTTTTCACCTTTGACCTCTTCGTCTACCACCTGTACCTTTACTTTAATGCCCTTGACAGTCGGTGCACCAACGTCGGTCTTGTCTCCGTCGATGATGAGCAGCGCGTCAGTCTCGAGCTCTTTTGTGCCATCCGGGAGGCGGTCCACCAGGAGGGTCTCTTTTTCGGTAACAATGTATTGTTTGCCACCGATTTTAATGACTGCTTTCATAGCGTTTCCTTTATACATTTGCTGTTCAGCTGAACATTATAACAGAGACAAACGACCCTGTAAACTATAACACCTCTTCGTCAGCAAACTTGATCCACGTTGGGTCATGCTGAATGTCGTTTTCTACTTCGGTCCAATACTGCTCAAGTTGGACCTCGTTGGGTCTTTCTTCAAGTTGCCAGTTATTGTCGTGCTGCACCGGATCATCAGTAATCGCAACCGTCAGTTCATCACCATCGTCAGCGACGGGACCGAAAGCAACTGGCTTCGTTGAGCTATGAACGAAGTGAGGAAGATGGAATTTTTGTTTTATTTGTAACACGTTTTCATATTATCATAAACTTTTTATATTGTCAAGCAACCAAGAACCCACCGTCGGCCACAATCTCGGTGCCTGACAGATAGTCACTAAGAGGAGTTGCGAGCACCAAAGCAATCCGTGCAATGTCGTCTGGGGTAGCAAAATGGCCGAGCGGAACGCGCTGCGCAAAGCGGATCCCCACCCCAATGATTCCAAGATGAAAGTGTCGCAGCTCATTCCTTGCCACCGCGGCCGTCCCTGGTGTTCTCACGCCGCCCGGCACAATAACATTTACTTTGAAACCTTCGTGTGCGTATTCCCGCGCCAGACTCTTCGTTAACGTTAATACTGCCGATTTACTTGCTGCGTAAATAGCCATATCTGACTTAAAGGCCGACTTTGCTTCGATGGAACTCACGTTCACGATCACCCCACCCTTTTTACGCCGCTTCTCGATAAACGCGTGACACATTTGCATCACAGCGCCGAGGTTCACCTGCATCATATGATCGACGAAATCCTGGTCGGCTGAGTGAAATGTCCGCCCCTGATACACGCCGGCATTGTTGACCAAGATATTAGGGATGACCGGCACTGCTCGCCAAAATTGTTCAATCTCTTGACGCTTTGCGAGGTCAACACAAAATGTATCAACTTCTGTACCATACTGCTCCCGGAGGCGGGTGGCTACTTTCTCAAGTTTCTCCACCTCTATGTCGATAAGCTGTAGACATGCCCCAGCCTCAGCATAGCGCTCGGCAATGGCTTCGCCTATACCCATCGCTGCCCCTGTTATAAGTGCTCGTTTTCCTTGCAGGGTGATAAGTTCTTGATTGCTCATATGCTTATTCATACTTTCAGTATACGCTTTAAGTCCGCAACCAATCATTTTTCCCACCCTTCCATTGAGCGAGCGAATCGAAGACAACTAACCCTGCCTAAGCATCTGCCGAGTTCTACCCTCATTAATGCCATTGGTCAGGTTTGTAAAGCCGTGCTGCCTCAGAATCCCGATGCACGTATTTGAGCGCTGACCGCTCAGGCAATATAGCAAGATGGGCGTGTCTTTCTTGACACCCGTCAGTGCTTGCGGCAGTACGCCACTAGCAAATTCCATAACGGAAATATTCACCGCACCATTCACATGACTCCGTTCGTACTCTGACGGTTCGCGGGTGTCCACAACCAAATACGTTACACTTTTTTCAGACATAGCCCGAGCTCTTCCCCTTCAACTTTCACCTCAGTTTTATAGCCTTCACCCTCCCCAGCAACACCAATCTCGACTGCGAGCGTTTCGGCTTTGATAGTTTCGGCATGCTCATCGATAGCCTGCTGCATTTCGGTTGCATCGGTTTTTAGCTGTAGTTGTATCCGATCGTCAACGCTTAATCCTGCATCTTTGCGGGCAGCTTGTACATGACGAATCACTTCGCGCATTACGCCTTCGCGTTTGAGCTCGGGGGTGATATCGGTATCGAGTTTGACAGCAAAATCCAAAGGCGTTTTGTTCATGTATTCATAGTTGTAGGCCATGGTCTTGACATTCAGCTCTTCAGCAGCAATTGCCTGATAATAGACGTATTGTTCGTGGGGCAACTCGTCAAAAAAGTCTGGTACGTTAATCGCCGTTGCCTGCGCTAGTGGCTGTCTCACCTTCACTCCAGCTTTGGCACGCGCACCCAACCCTTCGTTAACAATTTTACGTGTCAATTCCATCGACTTCACTGTCAGCTCGTTGACGTGACCGGCCGGCAACCAATTTTTGAGGTGAATTGACTCTTTGTCACCTGTCAGGTTGCGATACAGCTCCTCAGCCAAAAATGGTGTAAATGGTGCCAGCACATACGCCAGGCGCACCAATACATAATGTAGCGTTTTATAGGCCATTTGTTTGTCGCCATCGCCCTCAACGCCTGCGGCTACATTTGAAGACCTCCAGAAACGGCGGCGGCTGCGGCGCACATACCAGTTGCTGGCGTCGTCGAGAAACGGCAAAATCGGGCTCATTGCGTCAGGCAAATTGTAGCCGTCCATATGTTTTTCAACCTCAGCCACCAGCTGATGCAGCCGGCTTATGATCCAAATATCAAGCGGGTTATTCAGCTTTTCCAGATCAACATCAACTACAAGCGACGTCTCGGTTCTGTTATTATTCGAGGCTTCAGGAGTATCGGAATGAGCGGTATCTGGCATACCGCGAACGAGAAACGCATCTGTAGACGATGAAGCGTATGGAAATATGAAGCCATCCACCTCAGCGTACATCGTAAAGAAATCATACATATTCCAGATCATGCTGAGTTTGCGCGCCACATCACCGACTTCTTTGTCCTGCAAACTGAAGTCTTCGCCGCTGAGGAGTGGGCTGGAAAGCAGCAAAAATCGCAAGCTATCGGCCGAAAACTTGTCCATCAGCTCGTTCGGGTCGGTGTAGTTGCCGTAGCTTTTGCTCATCTTACGACCGTCATTGCCAGCGACGTTGCCCGTGACAATCACATTTTTGAAACTGTTTTCGCCAAACAGCGCGGTGGACATGGCGTGCATGTAGTAAAACCAAGCCCTCACTTGGCCAATGTATTCAACGATGAAATCGCCTGGGAAATTTTCTTCGAACTTTTGCTTGTTTTCAAACGGATAATGAAACTGCGCGAACGGCATACTACCGGCCTCAAACCAGCTATCCATCACTTTGTCGATACGTGTGTATTCTTCACCGTCAATCGTAAACGTAACATCGTCAATCCACGGGCGGTGATAATCGTCCAGTTCTTTGCCAGAAAGTTCTTTCAGCTCAGCGTAACTACCAACCACTTTGACCTTGTCTGACTCGCTTTTCCACACCGGCATCGCCGTCGCCCAAAAACGATCGCGGCTGAGGTTCCAGTCGGGCGCTTGTTCGACGGTTTTCGCAAACCGGCCGTTTTTGACATGCGACGGGAACCAGTTGATTGACTGGTTTTTCTCGAGCATCAACGTACGCTGTCCGTCGATATCCATAAACCAACTCG
>JBDHUL010000046.1:0-5149 GCA_039812985.1 Saccharimonadaceae bacterium (SeqCode) | reverse complement strand
ACCTTAAAAACTTCTTGAAAACCACTTTCAAGTGTGAAAGGTGGAGGCGGGCGTGTATACTTGGCAATAATGAACCAGCATTTTTTACAGAGTGAAGCGTGGGAAAAATTTCAGCATGCACTCGGAAACGTGACAATTCGGCGTACCGGTGATGGCTGGTCATACCTTGCGATTGTTGAGCGTGGCGGCGGGCTGACACGACTCTATTGTCCGTACGGCCCCACTGTTGTAAATAACACTTCGTTAGATGATGCGCTTGAGGATTTGAAAACAGAGGCGGAAAAGATTGGGGCGGCTTTCATACGCCTTCAGCCGCAGGGCGTGTTGGTTGATGCCCCTATTGCAAAACAGCTGGGGTTATCGGCAGTTGAGTATTCACAACCTGTCGCGACACGCGTGATTGACCTCTCCTCTTCCCTTGACCAGATTCTTTCAGGGGTGTCACAGAGCAAGCGAAGTGTCTGTCGCAACTATCAGCGCAAAGGGCTTACGCACCGTGTAACTAAAGATCCCGGACAGATCGAACTGCTGTTTGGCCCATTGCATGACATTGCCGCACGTAACCGTATAACCGTCCATAGCGATGATTATATTCGTACTCAGGCCGTGGCGCTCATGCCTGACGCGGCGTCGCTACACTCCATACAACTCGGTGATACTGTCATAGCGGCCGCTTTGCTGTTTGAGGGGCCGCAGACGAACTACTACGCGCATGCGGGGACACTCCGCGCCCATTACAAGCTTCAAGCCAATACAGCGCTTATCTGGGAACTTATACAATACTCGAAGGGACAGGGCAAACACTGGCTTGACCTCTTTGGGATTGCACCCGACGATAATCCAGCTCACCCCTGGGCGGGTGTCAGTGCATTCAAAGCGTCATTTGGTGGTCGGGTTATTCACTACAACCAAACATACGACCTGCCTGTCAAAAAAACCGCGTATCGCGGGTATATGTTACTTCGTTCGCTCAAAAAGCATCTCAAAAATCGTTAAATAGCATAGTGGCTACGTCCGCGTCGTCCGGCGCGCGCCCAGACACCGTACAGGGGTGATAATGGGAGCTCGAACGTGCCAAAACGGTTCAGGTGTGCGCCGTATCCAGCAAGGGTATCGGCTTCGTTTGCCACGCCTCCCACATCGTAGTGCCCTACTCCCCACTGTTTGATGCGGCGAATTACCTCCCAGCGTAACCACGCATCGGCTTGTATATCTCGACCGCGAGTCGTCGCTCCCCGGTAGATCTCAACAGCGCTCATTTCGCTGAGCGTCAGCCACAAGAAACTAACAAGCTCTTCACCGTCATAGGCCCCAAAAAGGGCCGAAAACTCTCCGAGTTTGTCGGACAAATCGTGAAAGTACTTTTCCCTCAACGGTTTCCCAGGGGTGGCGCGTGGTGATTGGGTGTATAGGCGGTAGCAGGCGGCAATATCGTCAGGGTTCCCCAACTTTTTACAGGTGAGACCAGTTCCGATGGCGGTACGAATATGCTCTCGCACCGTGGCGCTCATGTCTGCAAGGAGTACGCCGTCAGCTTTCGATAAATCGAGAACGACACTCTGCCCCGCTTGGGCATGTTGGTCGCTTTCACGCCACCCTGCCCCAGTGACATCTCCGTCATCGTCTGGTTCAACGACGAGCGCGACGCCCTTGTATTCGTGCTTGACGTAGGCCGCAAATTGCTCATAAACGGCCGTCTTACTACGGACAATCACCGGCCCTCTCGGAACATACATAACAGCGGTAAATGGTCGCGGCAGGCGTTTTGTGAGGAGCTGTACTGCCGCAATCGGTTCGTCGTCTTCAACCACGAAAAGTCGGTCAACTTGCCACCCTACCCCAGTCCGGACATCTCCCCATCCCCATAATTGCATGGGGTGTCCGTGGTGCTCGAGTACGAATTCGTCCCATTGGACTTTACTGTCGCACTTTTCTATACGGTACTGCTTGTCCTCCATCATCTCGTCTCATTATAGCACTTTTTGGGAATCCGCTATGGCGAGGCGGTTTCACTAAACCGTGGGGTATGGTATACTAAATGGTGAAAACAAACACGTGAGATTGGCAAAAAATAACAGAGGTCGAAAATAGGACCATTGTTAGAATTATGCTTATCACGTGAAATATTTTGATGGAGTGACCTCAGGTATGAAACTGTCCAAAACGTACGATCCTGGAGCGTATGAGCCAACCACCTATGCGTTATGGGAAGAGAGTGGAGCCTTTGCGCCGACAGGGAAGGGAGAGCCGTACAGTATTGTCATGCCGCCCCCCAACGCCAATGGCAATCTGCACATCGGCCATGCGCTCATGGCGGTCCTCGAGGACGCACTCGTGCGGTACTATCGCATGCATGGCCGCGATGCGGTATACATACCAGGGGCCGATCACGCAGGATTTGAAACCTGGGTCGTCTATGAAAAAGAGCTGAACAAACAAGGAAAAAGCCGGTTTGATTTTTCACGCGACGGTCTTTACAGACAGGTGTGGGATTTCGTAGCGGCCCGTCGGGGCGACATGGAACTTCAACTACGTGCTCTTGGGGTGGGAGCGAGCTGGGGTGACCTCGTGTTTACGCTCGACGAGAAAGTGATCACGGTAGTATACGACACGTTCAAAAAACTGTGGGACGAAGGGCTTATTTACCGGGGCGAGCGCATTGTCAACTTTTGCACAAAGCATCAGACAAGTTTTGCTGATATCGAGGTGGAATACAAAGAACTATCGGGCAAACTGTACCACATCGCGTACCCGCTCCTCGATAAAGTGGGGGAGATTGTCGTGGCGACGACCCGGCCGGAAACGATGCTCGGTGACACGGCCATTGCGGTTCACCCCAACGACGAACGGTACAAAGACCTCGTTGGTACGACCGTGCAGGTACCAATTATTCGGCGTGAAATACCCATTATCGCTGACGATAGTATCGATATGAGCTTTGGAACAGGCGCAGTCAAAGTTACCCCAGGGCATGATCCGCTAGACTTCGATATTGGGCAGCGGCATAACCTGCCGGTGATCACTGTTATCGACTTTGATGGTACCATCACTCCAGAGGCGGGTACTCAATTTGCTGGCCAAACCGTCGCCGAAGCTCGCAAAAACGTGGTAAACATACTGCACATTGAGGAACAGCTGAAGAAGATTGAAGAACATGTTCACAAAGTCGGCCATTGTTACAAATGCGGTACCGTCATCGAGCCGCTCGTCAAAGACCAGTGGTTTCTCAAGGTCCGTCCACTCGCGGATAGGGCAGTGGAGGCCATCGAGCGCGGAGACATAAACGTTACCCCTAAAAACAAGGGCAAGTTGGTCGTGCAGTACCTCAAGAACCTCAAAGACTGGAACCTCTCACGGCAGATTGCCTGGGGCATTCCCATTCCGGCTTTTCGCAGCGCCGAAGATCATCGCCAGTGGATTTTTGATACACGAGTTGACCAAGAAACAATAGTTGTAAATGGCACAACATATCACCGAGAAGAAGACACCTTTGATACGTGGTTTAGTTCCGGCCAGTGGCCGTACATAGTTACGGACTATCTGGAGGGCGGCGAGCTCAGTCGATTTTACCCGACGAGCGTTCTCGAAACAGGGGCGGACATCCTTTATTCCTGGGTGTCGCGCATGATTATGCTTGGACTGTACCGAACGGGAAAGGTGCCGTTTAACGACGTGTACCTGCACGGCCTCGTGCTCGATGAGCATGGCCAGAAAATGAGCAAGAGCAAAGGCAATGTCATCAGCCCCATGGAAAGCATCGCCGAGTATGGCTCCGATGCTCTGCGCCTTGGGCTTATCATGAACCGGTCGGCCGGACAGAACCAGGCCTTTTCAACGGCAACGGTGGTGGCGGGCCGGAACTTTTGCAACAAGCTTTGGAACGTGGCGCGGTTTATTGAACCGCACGTGCAGGAGTTTGGCAACGCCAAGCCAGAACCCGCAAGCATCGCTGATCACTGGGTGCTGTGGCGTCTCGACGAAGCTCGGAAAAGCATCGACAGCCTCATGGAAAAATACCGTTTTGCCGAAGCTGCTGATACGCTGTATCACACTATATGGGGCGACGTGGCAGACTGGTACCTCGAGGCGACCAAAGCTGAACCAAACGCGAGCGTGCTGTCATGGGTACTCGAAACCAGCCTGAAACTGACGCACCCGTTTGCACCTTTTGTGAGTGAAACTATCTGGGAAACCATGGAGGGCGACCGCCCAATGCTTGTGACGAGTCCGTGGCCGATAAAACCAGTCTATAGCCGTATTGCCGCTGAAGAATTCGAACGGTTGAAAGACCTCGTGGTCGAAACGCGTTTTGTTGCTCACGAACTCCCTGGAGGTAAGCAAACGCTGCTGTACGAGCACGATAGTCTCATAGCCGATAACGAAGCCATGATAACTCGCCTAGCCGGTTTGGAGGCCGTACAACGCGTCTCACAGCCATCTGGACTCCGCCTTGCGGTGCCAAATCGTGAAGCCTGGTTGCGTGTGACGCCAGAAGTACTCTACGAGCACCAAGGGAAACTTGAGACACGCCTGGCAGATTGCAAACGGAGGATCGTGCAGCTCGAGGCTCGACTAGCGAACTCGAGTTACGTTGACAATGCTCCAAAGAAGGTGGTCGATGAAACTCGAGGAGAACTGGAGACCCAGCGCGAACTTGAACAGCGTCTCGGGCGTGAACTTGACGTGATTACCGCCGACTAACCTCGGGGCAAGTGCCAAGCGAGTGCGTCGCCGCATGAGCTATGAGACAGCGAAGGGTAGGGAGGCAAATACACGAAGCATCAGGAGGTGTTCGTGAATCCTCGTGAGCAAGCCAGGGTCCTCCTCGGCATCGGGCGTAAAGGTATCATCTCGTCCCCGAGATAACGTAAACCCGTCGCCAGCAGTTTTTCCAAATGCTTTGAGTACTTGTTTGTCAACATGGTCATGGAGTTCGCCTGAGGCTTTTTCCGACAGGTCGCGGTACTCAGTTGTTCGTGCATAGGCGAGGTCGCCGTAACGAACGAGGTCTTTGGCATGGAGTGACAACAGAAATACAGATAGGGCAATAAAACTGGCGAGGCTGACAACGAAGGAAGTGTATATGTTTGTTTTTATGAGCTTCACGTTCATCATGTTAGCATAACCTTTACAGAAAGTCAAGTAGAGG
>JBDHUL010000045.1:0-5672 GCA_039812985.1 Saccharimonadaceae bacterium (SeqCode) | reverse complement strand
TCGCGGTTATCTTCAGGCACGACGATGCTTACCTGGTCGCCGACGCGGGCTTTAAAGTAGGTGACGCTGGCGAGTAGTACGCGGTATTCGCGTCCGGCTGACTCGACGTAGTAGGCTCCGTCGTGCTGGACGAGCGTGCCAATGATTTGGCGGCGCGCCACGGGCCCGATTTGCTTGTAGATGAAGCTGCCGTCATCGGCGATAGTCAGTTTGAGGATGTCGCCCTCGACGAGCTTTGATTTACTGGCATAGTTAGCAGGCACTGGGTAGTTCTTGCCATCTGGTCCAACCATACTTTGTCCATCAAAGACTCCTTCAATAACCTTTCCAGCCACTTCTTCGGTGTTGTGGCGTACGATGTCATCATCGTCACCGATGACGCTGAGGAGGAGTTCTTTGGCAGCTGCCAAGTTTGTTTCTGCTTCGGTAATAAGCGCTTTGAGACGCTTTACCTGTTTTTCTGGTAACTCAGACATGTTTTCTCGCAGTTCCTTTGTCTGTTTTTACGTGGTTGATATGACACCAGCGTATCATCCACTCCACCTCCTGTCAAGACGGGCTTTTCCACACGATTTTATGAGGCCGAGTAAAAAGTGTTGTATATTTCATCGTTGACTTTAGGACGTTCCCCTACTTATTGTCATGTATTGTGTATGATGATTTGCTATATTCAGCATACGTCGTATAACAAAACACCCCGCGTCTGGCAGGGTGTTTTGCAGGTTATTATCTCTAGTCGGATCGTAACTTGGTTAGACGAGTTCGACGGTTGCGCCGGCTTCTTCGAGAGCTTTTTTAGCAGCTTCGGCGTCGTCTTTGCTTACCTTTTCCTTTACAGGGGCCGGTGCGCCGTCAACGATAGCTTTGGCTTCACCGAGGCCAAGACCCGTAATGTCCTTCACTGCCTTGATGACAGCGACTTTCTGTGCGCCAGCATCTTTCAGGGTAACGGTCCATTCGGCTTTTTCTTCGGCGGCTTCGGCCGGGGCGCCAGCGGCTGGGCCGGCAACAGCAACGGCGGCTGCAGCTGGCTCAATTCCGTACTCTTCTTTCAAAATGTTCTTTAGTTCATTAACTTCAAGAACGGTCAGTTTGGTGAGCTCTTCAGCGAGCTTTTTAACATCTGCCATAGGTTCTCCTTTGGAGAATAGAAAACTTAAGGTAGAAGGAAGAAGGAAGTTCTTCCATGGTACTACGCGTGCCTTCTATAGTTAGATTAAATAGTCTCTTCCTTTATCGTTCAGCGGTCTTTAAAAGCTACGCAGTAGCCTTTGCTTCCACGCCATCAAGCAGCGCGTGCAGATTGCCGGAAAGTGCGTTAGTAACATCGTGTACCGGCGAAAGCAGTTGTGCAACTGCTTCGGCGATAAGCTGATTTTTGCTCGGAAGCCCAGCGAGGGCTTTGACATCGGCGGTGCTCAAAACGGCACCAGCACTGTCAAACCCAGCGACAAGCTCAAGTGTTGGCACGTCTTTTGCAAACGTGTTTATGACCTGGGCGGCCGCTACCTCATCCTCGGTGCTATAGGCGTAGAGGAGTTGGCCGGTCAGAGTGCTCGTGTCGGTGTCTTCAAATCCTTTTGTGCGCGCCATAGAGGTGCGTACAAGGCGGTTTTTGATGACTTTAATCGACACGCCGCTTTCCCTGGCCTGACGTCGCAGTTTTTGTAGGTCAGACACGGAGGTGCCATCGTACTTTGCAGCGACTGTCATCTTGCTGGTTCCAAGAACCGTGCTAAAATCTGCTACCAACGCTTGTTTTTTATCGCGAGAAATTGCCATTTCTTGCTCCTTAAACTTACGTTTGATATCCTAAAACTTTGTGGCGCGGGCGCATGGGAGGCGCTCGCCGAGCTCTAGGGGTTGGAGGGAACATGTTAGAATGTATTTCTGAAATGTTCCAGGAAGAGTAACCCCTTCCTTACATTGTGACTAGAGATGTTAACGAACGTCTGTTACAGAAAAACTCTGGATTTTCCAGAGTTCAAACATACTTCAAAGAATGTTTGTTGCCTCGGTAGCATTCTTATCGGCGTTTCCGCCCGCTACTGTCTCTGGTAACGACTGCTCTGTAGTATAGCAGAATGGTGAGCATTGAGCAAGTTTCATAGACTCACTGTAATGCTCGCGACCCTGCTGCCCGTTTGCCGTCGCTGATGACGCGCCAGTTTTTGCTCGGACTGCTCAGAAAGCATCGCTATGCGCATATTGTCCCTGCGACCGTGTAAGCGTGCAATTATCTCTCCTGCACGGTACCTTTCCTCGGGGGTCATCTTTTTACCAGACAAACGTTCGTATTTGAAAATGACATGGGCGTTGTCTGATGATATACGCGATCGGTGGCGTTCATCTTCGGTGAGCAGCTGAACTTCGATGTAACTTGCGCCTCGCACAAACGTTACTTTTGTCACCTCGAGATTGCTACCCTCTCTGACGGCAGAATCGGTTGTGTCTGGGTTCCAGCCGGTTGACGCAAATATAGCCTGTTTGTATTCATCATCGCCGTAAATGACGGTTGACTGGCTTCTCGAAGGCGTGTTTTTAAAATAGAGGTTACCTGGGGTATTGTCCTGGATCTTGTCGGATATCGTGCGGGCAATCCTTCCGACAGGATCGCGGTTGTCAGTAATAAGCGTCACGCCGAACAAGTCCATTGGGGCTCCCCGCTCGGCAGACCCCTTGTCTGACTGCTTAAACAGCTTCATGGCGAGCGAACCAATACTCTTCCCGCGGAAGACATAACGAAATATTGTCGGCTCTTCATCATCCGACAACAGCTCAGCGAGACCATGCCCAATGATGGTGTTGTGATCATTCGTGACAGAAACTGCATGTTCGCCGATATTTTCAATTCCAATATCAGCAAGCATAGCTTCTGCAAATTCAAACGCCTCCATGTGTTGCGGAAACCCGTGTTCGCCAAGTATCTGATGAGCCTCTTGAACGAAATGATAATTCCCCGAATGCTTCAGACGCAGTATGTTTGCGCGGCTCCGCAGTTCCATTGCGAGACCATCTAAACCGACAATTTCACAGAGAGGCACATACAGTTTTTCGGAAATGTGTATGGCTCTGTAGGTGTCTTCGTCGGCTGGTGCGGCTTCATTGAGCCTGTTCAGGATATCGATGGCCGTGATGGCGAGCGACTCGAGATTAACGTTGTTCGCCAGTTCGTCAAGATCATCAAATGACAGCGGCGAACTCTGAAGGTCGATCCAACCCTCAGCCGTTTCAGGCGCCCCGTCAACGTGCAGTGACTGCTCTTTGTCAAAAATATCATTGGCATCAAGACACAGCCCTCGCAGGTAGTGACGTTTGTCGGCTGGCGCAAGCCTCACGAGATCACCAACTACAGCGTCATGGGTTATTTTGTCATTTGTCAAAGCCTCTCTAAGGAGCGGGTAGACCGTTGCAGCTGCATACACAGCATCGTTTACCTTATCGCCAAGAAATGCCTTCATGAGTGCAATATTTGACTCAGCCTGTATGCGAAGCTGCTCAAGCCGTGAGCTGTCTTCGTCGCGCAGTGTTTCAGTAGAGGAGCAGAACTGGTAGACTGTTAAACCGTTCTGTGTCAGGGTATCTACAGATTGTCCGTTTTTGATACGAGGCGCGTCGATGTTGGGAGAAACAGGTGTTTGTGTCATAGTTTCTATGAATGATTATAGGACGAAAGACGGATTGGTCAACTCATCCAGGAAGTCGGGGCATCACCGGAGCTGGTGAAGCCGTAATTGACAAATGATGTTGCTTCACCGCTTGTTTTATGCTCTCGGGAGATGATGCGACCTTGGGTATCGCGAGTAACGTCGGGCTGTTCGCACCAGTTGATGTAACCGTATTCACAGCTGTTACGATTTGGCTGGGAATTAAGCTGATGCCGTATAATGTCGTTATGATTTCACTTATCGCTGCAAAAGCTAGGAATAACGTCATCGGCGCGAACAACGATTTACCTTGGTATTTACCCGGTGATTTAAAACGTTTTAAAGAACTAACAACCGGGCACACTGTGGTGATGGGGCGAAAAACGTACGAATCTATTGTGGCCAGACTTGGGCACGCTCTGCCAAACCGGCGAAATGTTGTCATGACAAGGCAGGTCATGTCGTTTGAGGGTGCGGAGACATTGCACGACCTTGCAGGACTTCAGTCGCTTGGCGATGTGTTTGTTATAGGGGGCGCGGAGCTCTACAAGACGACTATAGATAGGGCAGACAGACTGTATGTAACAGAGGTAAAGACGACTCTCAGCGGCGACGCATTCTTCCCTTCTATTAACCCTCGTCTGTGGCGGGAAGTATCACGAGAACCTCATAAAAAAGATGAAAAAAACCAGTACGACTTCGACTTTGTCACCTACGACCGCCGCTCGGCGTCTCCATAATAAAACAGATTGCGCGGTACAGTGACCCAATGTGCGAAGGGGTTGAATGCTTTAGAGGGCGCGGTCTCTGAGAATAGGAAGGACAGTTTGCCAGATATCTTCGCCGATGTCCTTTATGGGACGCATCGAATTGTCGTTGGTGGTACAGTCTATGACGGTGAACCACTCACTATAAAGGTTCGTGATTTCGCGGTAGTTGCGGCACGCTCGTTGGAGGTGTTCAGCGTCTTTCTCGTGTTCATCAAGTCGTTGTCGCCCCGCTGTGTTATCAGATGCAATGTGAGCCGGGACGAGCAGCACGACGTTCAGGTCTGGTTTGGGGAGTCCGAGTATGTCGTATTCGAGTTCAACTATCTGCTCATAAAACTGTCGTCGTTCATCGCTATCGGTAAACTTTGTTCCCTGGTGGGCGAGATTTGAGGCAACATAGCGATCAGCCACCACGACGGCATGCGGTTTTCGCAGATGGGTACGGATTTTTTCGGCATCTGCAAAGCGATCAACGGCATAGAGCATACCGGCAAGTTCTGGGTGAATAGTATTTACCGGGCCATATGCCCCTTCTAAGTAACGTTCGATAAACCGCGAAGTCGCCGAGCCGTAGTTGGGAAAAGCGACCTTGAGGACGTTGTATCCGGCTGCATGGACACGCTCTTCAAGCTCAAGGGCTTGCGTGGCCTTTCCTGACCCGTCGCTGCCTTCGATGACAATAAATGCTCCCATAACGGCACCTCCTTGGTATACTACCTATTATACATATGAACGAGTGTGATAAACAGGGGTTATCCGAAGAAGTAATGCGTAGGGTTGCGCATATGTACGGTGTGCGTGTCGCGGCGTTCGGGCCAATCGAAAAAGGCTACCGTAACGCGTCGTATAGTTTTACAACAGAGGACGAAAGGTGGCTGAATTTTATTTTGTATAAAAAAGAGCCGGGTATTGTCGAGTTGATTCGCCGTACAAACGCTTTCGGTCGTCATGCTGCGTCAGGCCTACCTGTTCGCGCCCCTGCTGATGAACGAATATTGCGTGTTGGCAGCCGCTACGGGTCACTGTACAAATACCTCCCTGGTGAAACAATCCCCTGGGAAGCCTATTCAATGAAACATATAAAACTGCTTGGCTTCTCTCTGGCGCAGTTCCACGCTGCCGCAAAAGATTTTGACAGAGCGTTACCTGATGTCGAAACGGTGTATAAAGAAATTGACAAACGTATGCGCCGGTATTTTTCTGAAACTGGGGTGAAACAGGCAATGACGCAAAAACTGGGGCTCACCATAGTGCA
>JBDHUL010000044.1:0-5745 GCA_039812985.1 Saccharimonadaceae bacterium (SeqCode) | reverse complement strand
TGGTACAAGGGACTTGTCAAGGGTTTATACTGTAACCGTTGTAAAAAAGACATGTGTGTTCTTCGCCTCCCTTACTCTACCTTATCTTCACGGCATCTCTCGCAGTGCGACGATCCTCAAGTTGTATTAGAATGACTATTATGGTATAATCGTCTTATGGATCGTAAGCTACGTGGTTCCCGGTATACAGAGTCGGCCGTTCGCGGCGGGTTAGAGTTGTGTCTTGTGCCGCTACTGCATACTGCCGCACTTGCCAGTCGATCACTCCTACGCGTCATGGCGAGAAACAACCAGAAACTTGTTATCGACCGCACGCCTCGCATCGGCGAAGATGGTGAAACAATATCTATGTTTCAATACGCGCTACGGAATCCAGACGACAACGGACGTAAAGCACCACTCCCAAAGATACTTTATGGACTCGGTATCGATGAGACCGCTCAGCTACACAATATCATCAACGGCACCATGCGAATTTTTGGGAGGCGCCCTCATTCGCCAAGCGACTTTGCTGATTTTATGGGGCAACTGACTCCCGATCAGCGCGAGCGTTACAAAGCAGAAGTCCTTCCGTGCAAACCGGGAATTCTCTCGAGCTATGCCGTCAAGCAGCACCAGATGCACCCCTACGGCCGGCCAACCGCAGAGGAGCGTTTTGATCTCGACATGGCGGACACAAATGAAGCCTCGCTTGAGCGGGATATCAATATTATTTGCGGGACTATTGGCATGGCTGCCGTAAAACTCTGGAACGCTGCAACATTCAAACAGTCTCGACAAACCGTCAAGTAACTGAGGCCCTAGCTCGACGCGAGGCCGTTCCTAGGCATTTTTGACTACGGCATCAACCAGGCCGTATGCGACCGCCTCGTCGCCGCTCATCCAAAAATCTCGCTCCATGTCGGCCGCTATTTTGTCACGCTTTTGACCAGTGGCTTTCGTCATGATATCGATGAGTTTGTTCTTGAGGAGGACGCCTTCTTTGAGACTGATCTCCTGGTCGGTGATCTGGCCTTGCAATCCACCATGAGGTTGGTGCATCATCACTCGTGCGTTTGGCAGCATATGACGCTTACCCTTAGCCCCGGCCGCAAGAAGCACTGCGCCAAAACTGGCTTGAAGTCCAATACCATAGGTTGCGACATCTGGCTTGATAAAATTCATCGTGTCGAGTATAGCAAGTCCATCGTAGACACTGCCGCCTGGACTGTTAATGTACAATGAAATATCCTTTTTCGGATCTTCATAGGCCAGGTGAAGCAACTGGGCAATGATGATATTTGCCGTATGCTCGTTGACATCCTCGCCAAGAAATACAATGCGCTCCTTGAGCAGCCGCGAATAAATATCGTAGGCCCGCTCGCCCTCATAACTTTTTTCAACCACCGTTGGTACTAAATAATTCTTTGTCATACACGTTCCTCCTGCGTCAACGACAACCATTTTAGCACTCTTTCGTGTCGAGTGCTAGTTTATTTCGAACGAATACGCTCGCAAACAGATGCGGTCGCTGAAAGAGACGCCCCAAAGGCATTGAATCATTTACTATTGTTGTCTATGCGTTGAGTTCAACCAGCCGTTCAAGAGTTTTTTCGGTCACAAGTCGATTCACAAGGTCGGCACGGGATTCGGGGGTGTCCAGCTGGTCTTTCATGGTCGGATACTGCTGAAGCATTTCGGCCAGACGCGCGTCGAGCTCTTCTTTTGTTGCTTCGACGTGCTCACGCTTGGATAATTCAGCCAGCACCAATCCGGCCTTGACGCGCTCGATAGCAGTCGGACGAAACTCCGCGTCACGCCAGGCTGCTTCATCGGCGTATCCTTGTTGCTCCATGTATTCATCTGGTGTCTGACCGCGGTACATGAGATTCTGTTTGGCATCCCGCTCGATGCTCTTTAGCTGATCCTCGACCAGTACATCAGGGACCGGCACGCGTGACACCTTGACAAGTGCATTTACTAAATCGTCTTTGTAGACGGAGTCTGCCTCGCGTTCTGCCTGCGATGTGAGCTCACGCCGGATATCTTCAGTCAGCTCTTTCACCGTCGTGAACGGCCCAACCTTCCCGGCCACTTCGTCGGTCAGCTCGGGTGTCGTCACCTCGCGCACTGTCTTCAGTGTCACATCAAACTCCACCTTCGCACCCTTCAAGTCCTTTGCGTGGTAATCCTTAGGAAATGTCAGTGGAATACTTTTTTTATCGCCAGGTTTCATGCCAACCACGGCGTCTTCAAAGCCGGGTATAAACGAATTCGACCCCAGTACCAACTGGTAATCCTCGCTGGTACCACCATCGAACGCAACACCATTCTTTTTCCCAGCAAAATCGATCGTCACTTCGTCGCTTAGTTTCGCGGCACGTTTTACGTCTTTTTTCTCAGCGAAATTCTGCTTGACGCGCTCCAGCACATCGTCCACATCGGACTGTTCAACTTTCTTAATGGTTCGCTTGACCTTGAGTTTCGTGTAATTACCCAGCGTTATTTCTGGTATCACATCGATGACAGCTGTGAACTCCAGCTCGTCAAATGGAATAAATTTTTTCAATTCAATTTTTGGCTGGTCGAGCACCCGTAGATTTTCAACCTGTACGACCTCGGTCAGGGTTTTTTGTATCACAAATTGAATAGTCTCATTGCCCAGGACGTTCTGGTCAAGGTGCTTTTCGGCGACATTGGCCGGGACTTTTCCTTTGCGAAACCCGGGTACTTTTAGCTCCCGTGCGAGGCGTGAAAGCGCGCTGACTTTAGCCGTATGAACATCTTCGCTACTTGCAAGCACCGTAATCTCTAACTGCGTTTCGGATAGTTTTTTCAGAGTGTGTTTCATAGCTACCTAGTGTAACAGATACAACTCGCAGACGCGACCATAAGAAATTTGGGCGCCTGCCGAGAGTTTGTGTCTTCTTCAAATGCTAAAAATCGTCGTCTTCTGAGTGTTTTTTGCGATAGTCCTTGATGGTTGTGACAATACGTTCGACACTGGCCTGGGTTTCCTTTTCTTCCTTGACGTCTTTCAAACGATATGCTTCATGTTCGACTTCTTTTTCACCAACAAAGAGAAGGTACGGCACGCGCAGCTTTATGGCGGATTTGATTTGTTTGTCTACTTTTCGATTTGTTATGTCAACAGCAACATTAACCCCTTCGGCACGCAGTTCATCTGCAACTTTTTCGGCTTGTTTTTGAACATCACCCACCACAATCACAAACACGTCCGTCGTCGAAGTCATGTCAGGAAGAAGTTTATGACTGCTCAAAAATTCTTCTATGGTCGTCCCACCCATGCCAAAACCGACGACAGGGCTCGGGGCGCCCCCGAACAAGGTAACTAACCCATCATACCTACCTCCGCCAAAAAGCGAGCGGTTGTTTTCGGGGTGGTTATCGAACACTTCAAACACCATGCCAGTATAGTAATCCAGCCCGCGCATGAGGGTGATGTCGAACTTTGCGTTAGTGATTTTTGCGTCGGACAGTACCGTAAATAATTGTTGGACTTCTCGCACCGCTTCACTCTCCAGTAATTCCTGCGGCAATTCGGCCATGGTGGTTGCGCCAACAAGTTTTGCGATTTTACGCACTCCCTCATGGGCATAGGCTGGGTCAAATATCTCGGCGGCTTGATCGCGGAACTGTTCGTGGCTTATTTTGCCTTTGCGGTCAAACAGTTTTATCATGAGCTGCGACTGTACGGCGTCGAGTCGAAGGTATTGTGCCATCATAAAGTTTATGAGGTCGCGGTTGTTAATGCGTATTGTATACATGCCACGCTGGGCGCCGAATTCTTGCATGACGCGGTCGGCCAAGCGGATTATTTCGGCGTCGGCTTGACTTCCGCTGACGCCAAATATATCAGTGTTCAGCTGCCAAAACTCACGCTCTCGTCCTTTCTGTGGACGTTCATAGCGCATGAAGTTTGCAATGCTATAGAGACGGGCCGGATACCCTAGCTCCTGTTGACGAGCTGCTACCATGCGGGCAATGGTCGGGGTCATTTCCGGACGTATGGCAACATTACGTCCACCTCTGTCAACAAACTGGTAGGTTTGCTCGTTCACGATTTCTTGTCCGGACTTCGCGGCGTATACGTCGAGAGGCTCCAGCAAGGGCGCGCCGTATTCTTCGTACCCAAATCGTTCACTCACCCGACGCCACACGTCAAATATATAATTTTGCACGCGTTTTTCCGCCGGGTACAAATCACGGGCGCCCTTGTAGCTCTGGATTGACAGCGAACTCATATCTGTTATTGTTGCATGTTACACTACATTTTGCAAGCATAACCGCCCCCCATACTTATTTACCCTGCAAACATTCCCAGATTTTAAGGTGCCACCCTATCATCTGGGAAAATTTACAAGTTTGATTATTTGCCTCTGTTTGTGAGATGTTGCATCTTTGCACCTTGCATCTTGTTGCATCTTTACATATTGCAATTACTCTCAACTCATCTCGACGACGGACTAACAACCCTGCGCAAATGTTACAGACTTCGTTTCAGACTACATGTTGACCGAGCCAAACATACATTGCAATGCCCGCAGCCACGCCGACATTTATGGACCGCGTTGACCCCAGTTGTTCGATATGAACAATACCGTCGGCCTTTTGTCGCAACCCCTCCGAAATGCCGCTGCTTTCTGAGCCAAACACCAGCGCGCACCGCTCTGGTAAAGCAACTCCGGCGAGCGGCTCGCTCGCAACGTTGTTCTCAACAGCTATAACCATTCGTTTGTCGGCACTCATATGGTTCATAAAATCATCAGTACTCCTATGGTAGACGACGTTGAGGTATGTGTCTGTCATCATCGCGCCACGCCTGTTCCATTGTCGGCGACCGACAACGTGAACCGTTCTCACGCCAAACGCGTTGGCACTGCGCACAATCGTCCCCATGTTGTAGTCGCGCTCAAGGTTCTCTATAGCAATCTCAAGCACTACCCCGCGCCGATCGAGCTCGGCGACAATCTCTTCGTGTGCTTTTCCTTTGAACTCATCGAGAACATTGCGCGTATCCATTATTTGACCGTTATATCACGAGGATCCTGTCCAACAAAGTCAATCGCCGACCCGCCAGCGGCATAGATAATTTTCGTCACCGACCCGCAAGGCACGTAGTGATTTTCGTTATCATCTATAAACACATTTGGCTCCCCCGCGTGCGCGAGGTATGCCTGGATTGCTCGTCCCGACATGACCGCGAGATATAGCCCAGTCTCCCGGTCTTGCGTCCATTGCTCTATGTTTTTAAGAAGTACATCTGAACCCACTGTCGCTTCCTGGTCGAGTAGAGTATTGGGAATAATACGCGCTGCCTCACCCATCGTTCCCCCCAATAGCTTTGCATTGTGTTTCGAACGTGCCGATGTTGCGCATTCGATCGTTGTAACCTTTGTCCCCCGCCAGGAGAAGAGTTGTCCCAAGACGGAACCGGCGGTGCGAATCTGCATTTCTCCCACTGAATTCATAAGTACATACTGTCCGAACTTATCATCGAGACGCCTGTCAGCCTTACCGTGTCGAACAATGTATAGTTCTCCCATATGGTTAGTGTACCGTATCTGTTTCCTTCCGTGCAAGCCTAGTCCGGTTTCCTGGCCTTTACGGGCCCATATCTGTTACAATAGCTCGTGACCAATTCATGCGGATGTGGTGAAATTGGTATACACGTATGCCTTAGGAGCATATGCCGCAAGGCGTGCTGGTTCAAGTCCAGTCATCCGCACCATTTCAGAGTAAAAA
>JBDHUL010000043.1:0-5763 GCA_039812985.1 Saccharimonadaceae bacterium (SeqCode) | reverse complement strand
CCTCGCAAAACAACCGTACAATCTGTCTCGTTTTAGCCTCAGAAATATGTGAACGCTTGAGATACTTGTTTTCCATCTGTTATTTAGTGTAACAAGGATGGGTAAAGTGGTCTTGAACCATTATTTTTAGTCGGTGTCGTGGCACAGTCGCCCCAAGCCCACGCCGAAACGCTCCCGGCAAATGTCGGCTTTGACCTGACGTCCCGTGGCGCAACCCCTATTGCGCAAACACTCTATATTTTCGTTAAATCCGGCGAGCACGTTCAAGCTTTGTTCACGAAAGAAAGCATTGTCTCCGGAACGGCTGCAAACAACGGAGCGATCGTACTCAAGAGTCCTACTGGCTGGGTAAGCCCAACCCTTACTATTGACGGAACGGGTTCGGTCGGTGACACGGCAACATTATCAGGAATCCCTGCTGCAACCAGCGACGGTATATGGGAACTCACTATCACCTCCAACGTCAACGTCCCAGGCGGCAATCTCCGTATCAACTGGGATGTTGGTGCCTATACAGCCGCCAACGCGCTCATCCCTGGCCGCGTTTGGACCGAGAAGGTCGAGATTATTCAGTGGAACATGCCAGGCGCTGCTGATATTACCCTATATAACCTCAACAAAGAAGGGTACCTCTACCAATCAGTCTTTCGTCAGTACAACGGCGTAAACTCGTCATTTATCACTAACGCCTTCGGGCTTACTCAGAACAGTACCTGTCAACCTGCCTACATGAGCACGGGCATTATGGTTAACCCGCTCTCGACTGACCCAAGTGGCTATACTCCACGCAGCGACTGCGGTGGTACGTTCAAAATATTCTTCAGCAATCCTTCAACGGCTGGTTTGCCCGCTTCGGGAGATTTACCAGACGGCACTACCGACTGGATAATGCGTCCGGCTGTTGTCCCTGCCTCTATCGCTAACTTAGCGTTTACTCCGACGGATATTAATGCCGGCATGGCAGGAACAGTTTCAGCCACCCTCTCAGACTACGCCGGGCACCTGACACTCCTCGTCGATACGAACAACAACGGCGTGTTCACCGATCCGGTTGACCGCACGATCGAAAGCTCGAGCAACGAGGGGGCATGGACCTTTGCTTTCGACGGCAAGGACGGTACGGGTGCGAACATCCCCGCTCGCTCAAGCATGAAATTCCGTCTACTCGCTGACCGTCAAGGTGAAATTCACTTTACTCGCGGCGACGACGAACTAAACGCCGGAGGTATTGAGGTGAATCGCCTCAATGGCTCGTCGAATAGTCCGACCGTTCTCTTCTGGAACGACTCGCAACTCCAGTCAAACACCTGCGGCACCAAGACCATTAGCCCGATTAACAATTCAACGACCGGCACGAGTAGTACCGGCGGCGTACATGGCTGGGATATCACTGGCTGCGTTCGGCCTGGAGGCGGCACCTCAAACGGCAATACTAACGGAGATCCGGCTATCACCAATGCTGCCGAATACGCCGCTGCGAGTTCGTGGGGTAATATGCGCTACATTGACGACTGGACCTATGACCTTGGCGCTGTGCTGGCTGAACTCACCTTCAACTATGTTCCACCGGCCACACCGGCTGTACCAGCTACGCCAACATTAGCAAAGACTGGCGGCAACGAAGTCTTAAGCATAGTAACTGCCGCTGGCATACTGGCACTTGCCGCCGCATTCTACGCTCACCGGAGATTCCTCCACACCACAACGTTCCGCCGATAATACATGGAAAACCTTATAGAGAACAACAGACTAGGGCATTCGTACCTAGTCTGTTTGTTGCACCCCTCGGACAACCGGTTCACAGTGCAGTTACCGTCACCCCGTCCTTTTTTGAATAGTCAAGCCTAACGGTTGCCCCCTCAGCTATTTCCCCGGCAAGGAGTTTGCGAGCCAGGACATTTTCGACATCGGTTTTAATAAGGCGCCGCAGTTCACGAGCGCCATATTCAGGCTGATAGCCTCGTTCGGCGACATAGTCAATAAGACTGTCACTAAAAGTAATCGTAACGTCTTGTCCTGAAAGCATCTGTGTCACTTTTTCAAGTTGGAATCGAACGATATTTTTGATCTGATCCTTAGTAAGCGCGTCGAACACGATAATGTCATCGATGCGGTTCAAAAACTCCGGACGAAAATGCCCTCGAAGTACCTCCATGAGATTATCTTTGAGCGTCGTTTTGTCTTTTTTATCCTTGCCTGCGGCTTTGTCGTTGTTGATAATCAACTGGCTACCGAGGTTGCTCGTGGCGATGATAACGGTATTTGTAAAATCCACCACCCGGCCCTTGCCATCTGTGAGACGCCCGTCATCAAACACCTGTAGCAGTATATTGTAGACATCGGGATGGGCTTTTTCGATTTCATCAAGCAAAATAACGCTGTAGGGTCGACGGCGTATCGCTTCGGTTAACTGGCCGCCTTCGTCATAGCCGACATATCCAGGAGGCGCCCCCACGAGGCGGCTGACGGCATGCCGTTCCATATACTCACTCATGTCAATACGAATCATGGCCGACTCATCGCCAAACACCGACCAGGCAAGTGCTTTAGCAAGTTCAGTTTTGCCGACACCAGTTGGCCCGAGGAACAGAAAATTTGCAATCGGCCGGGAACCTTGAGTAAGTCCGGCCCGAGACAGGCGTACTGCATCACTCACGGCCGTGACCGCCTCATCCTGTCCGACGATTCGCTGATGAAGTTTATCCTCGAGTCGGAGAAGTTTTTGCTTTTCCTCCTCTGTAAGCTCGCTGACAGGTACACCCGTTAGGGTACTCACGATCGCCGCAACATCGCTCCCCGTCACCACGCTGGTACTAACGCCTTTTTCGCGTTTCCAGGTTTCTTTCAGCTCGTCGGCCTGTGCGGTCAGCTGCTTTATTTCCTTCGCCAGCCGAGCGGCTTCGTCGGTTTTCTTATGGTTACGAGCTGATTCTTCTTCGCGTCCCAGCCGGGCGATATCGTCATCATACCGGGCAATCTCGCTGGTCCTCGTGTCCGCTGCGATACGCACCCGGGCTGACGCTTGGTCGATGAGATCAATCGCCTTATCTGGCAAAAACCGTGTCGTAATGTAGCGATCGCTCAAATCCACCGCCGCTGTCACCGCACTGTCGTCTATCTTTACTTTATGGTGCGCCTCATAACTATCACGCAGTCCACGGATGATCTCTATAGCCTGTTCCGCTGTCGGCTCTGGCACCATCACTGGCTGAAATCGCCGCTCAAGAGCCGAATCTTTTTCAATGTATTTTTGGTACTCGTTCAATGTCGTCGCGCCGATGAGGTGCAATTCGCCGCGCGCCAGCGCTGGTTTCATGATGTTCGCGACATCCATTGTCCCTTCGCCGCCACCTGCCCCCGCTCCGACCATAGTGTGAATCTCGTCCACAAACACGACAAGTTCGTCTTTGTGTGCCACTATCTCGTCAATCACTGCTTTGATACGTTCTTCGAACTCGCCCTTAAACTTCGCGCCAGCAATGACCGACATAAGGCTCAGTTCGACAACACGTTTACCCTCAAGCACCTCAGGCACTTCCCCCGATTCAATCCGCTGCGCCAATCCCTCGACAATCGCCGTTTTCCCCACACCCGGCTCGCCGATGAGCACCGGGTTGTTTTTTGTCCGTCGACTCAAAATCTCGATGGTAGTTTGTATCTCGTCGCTCCGACCAATGACGGGGTCGAGTTTACCACCGCGCGCAAGCGCCGAAAGATCTCTCGAATATTTGTCAAGTTCGGGTGTCGTCGACTGGGCGTCAACTTTCCCTCCCTCCGCTCCGCTGCCAACAACTTTCGTTGTCTTAGCTCTCAGGCTTTCCGGTGTGAGGCCATATTTGTGCAATACCTCGCTCGCCATCCCCTCCTCTTCGGCCGCGAGGGCAATCAGCAAGTGCTCCGGGCCAATATAGCCGTGCCCAAGCTCCCGCGAAATCTGGTACGCACTGCTCAGTACACTTTTCACCCGCGGACTTACCCCCATTTCGGCTTCGACATCCGACGGCGTGTCCTTGGGGGCATTCGCATCTATGTATCCTTTTATGTCATCAGGTTGAAGTTTGTATTGTTTCAATATCTCAGCCACGACGTCATTGTCGGCGAGAGCGTAGAGCAGGTGTTCGGTATCAACTTCGTTCCTGCCGAATTGATGCGCGACTTCGCCCGCGCGCTGAATAATCTCTTTGGTGATATCCGACAGCAGGGTCTCGATACCAGCCGCCTGCGCTCGTTGCGGCCGCGTAAGAGCCTGCTCAAATGCCGCTAATGGATCACGTCCGAAAAACAACGATTCAAACGGCGAACTGCTCGTCGATTGCTGACGCAACCGTCCGTAGTCAACATCGCACACGTGGAGTTCGGCCGTCTGTCCGTTCTGGCTGACACTCACCCGATGCGTCGCGGGCCGAATCTTGCATATATCGCATACACTGTCCATAACACCTCCTATCCATTACCCAGTATAGCCCCGAACACTCGGCTCGTATAGCCGGTTATTCTCCAGTTGGTTCATGGATGTTTATCATCCAGTTGATACCAAATTTATCCGTCGCCATGCCGAATTCGTCACCCCATATCTGCTTCTCGAGCGGCATATGAATCGTCCCGCCTTCGGCAAACTGCGCAAACTGACGACGCAGTGTCTCTGCATCGTCACCGCTGAGACTTACGCTAAATCCGCACGGTTCCTTACCGTATTCGGGCATGATTTTAGGAGTGTCCGCCCCCATGAGTGCTTCGCCGCTGTCCAGTGCCAGCGTCACATGCATAATGTTGTCTTGTTCGGTAGGGTCTTCGCTAGCATGAAATTCGCCAAAAGTGTGCATTTCAAGCCTCCCCCCAAGTATTGACTGATAGAACGTAAACGCCTCACGGGCATTGTCTTTAAAATGAATATACGGGTTGAGTTGTGTCATTGCTTTACTCCTTTATGGTTAGTTGCTTTTTCCGGGGGGTGATTTGTCTCCTTCACCTTCTTTAGTATACGCTCAACCGTTCGCCAAGTCCGCGTCGTGATATGTTTTCCATAGGCTTTTTGTAACGCCCTCATCACGTCCGAACCAGGATTCTTCTCCGTGTTTGTAACGATACAGAGTTCTCGAGTTGTCAGGTGTACTATCTCTGCGCCGGGCAAATTCAACTCTGTTTTTTTCATTCTATCAGCGAAAAACGTCACTGACAAATACGTTGTTTGGCCATGCGTTCGGTTGCCAAATGGCCGCGCGGCGAGTAGCGCCTCAAGCTCTGACTGACTCCGTATCAGTACCGGGCCAGGAATACCAAGTTCGCCCCTAAGTGCTTCCGACATATCTCGCTCGATCGTCTGCTCGTCCGTCTCACCAGACGAAAAGAACATTGCCACTGGCAATAACTGCCTGCACATTGGTATACCCCAAACGTTCAATCACCCGGCACAGGTTTGGATTGCTCATGTTTGGGTTGCTCGGCATAATCCCGCGGATGAGCGCAACATAGTTCATTCTCAAGCGCTCCGCTGCTTCACTGCTTCGAGTAGTTTCGCGGCTTTTCGCACGACTGACTTGGAGTGATGATGTTGCTGTACCATCAAAAGTTCACTGAACGCTGTCCTGTCATAGTCACCACGCTGGACGAACTCTCTGAGCGCCTTCATGCAATTTGCCGCAACAATCCAGTCAACATCCGTCGTCGCCAGCTGCTTCGTCAGCCACTGTAGCGCATGGTCCTTTTGTTTTTGATTCAAACGAACCTGCGGGTATATTTCAGCTATATGCCACAAAATCGAGG
>JBDHUL010000042.1:0-6066 GCA_039812985.1 Saccharimonadaceae bacterium (SeqCode) | reverse complement strand
AGTTCAGAAACGTCCTTCTTCAGTTCAGAAACGTCCTTCTCAACACCCGTCAGGCGCGTGTCGATTTTTTTGATATCGTCTCTAGTAGCTAGGTCGCGGTTGTTTATCATGCTACTCATAGTATAACATGGACCACTGTTTCCAATGTGGGCCGGATAGAAACTGCCGAGTACAGTCTGGCAGATACTCGGGATACTACATGTACTTATATTCACGCTCCTCGCTGCACCTCTCGACCAAAATGTTATGATGTCCGGTCGAAAATAAGCAGATGCTCAGTGTGGGGAGTACGGGGAAAAAAGTTATAGCCTTTGTGGTGAACAATCTGATATTTTTCGAGCAACAGACTAGTGTCGCGGGCCTGCGTTACGGGGTTGCAACTGAGATAGATAATTCGCGGTGGCGCCGCGTCAAGGAGGCGGCGGCTGACGTCTGTGTGCAGTCCGGCTCGTGGCGGGTCAACAATGACGGTACTATCTGGGGTGATGTAGTCGAGGGCTTTTTCGCTGGGCGCGAGAACGGCGGTCGCCGTACTACGAAGACGGCAAATGTTCTCTTTCATTTCCCTCACTGCATGCTCGCTAACTTCAACGAGGGTCACGGCGGTACCACCCACTGTCAGGCCGATACTTCCAACTCCGGCGTAAAGGTCGATTACCGGCGTCCTGTCCGGAATAAATGGTTGCATATCGGCGAGGACTTGTTCATACACGGGTAGATTAATCTGGAAGAACCCCTCACAGGCGTATTGAAAAGGTACACTAAGGACTGTATCTTCCAGCACCCAGTTGCCAAACCGTGCCAAACGCTCAGTGACACGGCTAGCTGGGCTCCTGGGGTCGCTATATATAACCTCACCGCCCAAGGCCGGCAAGCGAGCGGCATCGTTTGCAGATATGACGTCGCTCACCTTGTCTTTAATGTAAAGCTGCCAGACACTTTCGCCCAGTTGATTGCAACGCACAAGAAGGGTTTTGAGTTGGGAGGCGCGGACGCCTTTTTGTTGCAACAGGTCGCGGATCGCTCTTGCAAGGGTGTTGAGGGGCTCTATGGCAAGTGATGTGCCATTGACGACAACTTTTCCGTGGCTGCCCCGTTTAAAAAAGGCGAGGTCGAGCTGCTCACTTTCTTCCAGGGTGCTGCCGTACCAGCTAAACTCTACTTTATTACGATAGCCGAACTCGTCGCTATTGCTGTAAAGATCGGACGTGCCAGGGAGTGTGACGTGGTGCAAGGCAAACGCTTCGTCGATGAGCTGAGTTTTGTAGCGCACTTCAGTAGCATATGACATTATTTGCCACGGGCTCGTTGAGAGATAGCTATCTGGGTCTCGTGGCGACACGCGTTCCGACGACGCTGTTATTACCTCTGTAACGAATCCCTCAGCTAGTTTGGATTTTGTTTTTGTTGCTTGAATAACAACAGTTTCTCCAGGAAGTCCGCCCCAAACAAATAGCTTACGACCGTCTGGCAGTGTGCCCATGGTTTGGCCGCCGCCGACTATTTTTTCCAGTTTTACAGTGTAAGTTTCTAGGCGTTTCATTGCACGGGCTAGTATACCCGATGCTATACTGGTCGTATATGGCACGCGTAAAACTGTCAGAGTTCCGAGCGAAGTCACTGCTGGTGCCGAACTATCAGGGACGGCCACTCATGCTCGATACGCTTGGTAACGATGTGATGTCCCTTGATGACGGCGTGGAGTATGCGGTAAAAGTTGACCAGGGAGTGAAGAAGCGAGGGAAACAAGGGTTGCTCCGACTTGGAGTCTCCAAAGATGGGGTGGCACAAGCGGTCAATGAACTATCGGGGCGTGGCTTTCGGCGATTTGTCGCTGAGCCCATGGTGGCTCACGACGAGACCGATGAGCGCTATTTGAGCGTCGAACGAACAGCTGACGGCTTGCGGTTTTGCTATATCCCCCGTGGTGGCGTTGAAGTAGAGTCACGCCCCGAAAGTAGAGTGCAATCGCTTGTCTCCAACGATATCCCGTTGCCAGCTGAGTTTCTCCACCATATAACAGCGGTGATGGATCGGGAGCATATGTCATTCGTCGAAATTAACCCACTTGTTGTTAGTGACACAACGTGCTCGCTTCTCGATGCGGCAGTGTTGGTTGACAGTGCCGGTGAACCATATTCGACGTGGACTCGGGACGATGTCGTGGAGCCACACGTTCCGACAGAGGTAGAAGTGGCGGTTGCAGAGCTGAATGAGAACTCAACGGCGTCCTTTTCGTTTCGGGTATTAAACCCTGAGGGTGCGCTGTGGTTACTGTTGAGTGGCGGGGGTGCGAGTATTACATTAGCCGATGAAGCGCATAACACCGGTCAGGCTGCGTTGGTCGGTAACTACGGTGAGTACAGCGGCGGGCCTACAACAGAGGAAACGTACTTATACGCCAAGCATGTTCTGAGACAGGCATTTCAGTCACACGCTCCAAAAAAAGCAGTTGTGATTGCTGGTGGTGTCGCCAACTTTACAGATGTAAAAAAGACATTTACGGGTATTATTCAGGCACTTGAAGAGTCGCGGGAGGATTGCAGAAAGCATGGTGTTAAGGTATTTGTGCGCCGGGGCGGGCCAAATGAAACGGAGGGACTAGCGCTGATGCGAGAATTTTTAGAGAAAAATGACCTGCTTGGGAGTGTGCATGGTTCGGACATTGTGCTGAGCGATGTCATACATGAGGCTCTGGAGTATGTTCATGCTTAGTTTTGACGGTATACGTCAACAACCGGGCACAATGCTGGCATTTGGCAACTATCAGCCGGGCTACCAGGTTATCCTTGATTTTGATTATCTCTCAGGAAAAGAAAAGCCATCACTCGCCGGTATTGTTACCGGAGCAGCAAAGTTTCAAAAGTATTTTTGGGGAGAAAAAGAAATTCTTGTCCCTTGCTTTACGTCAGCGACGGCGGCTCGAAAGGCATTGGGGCCAGTTGACTGGATGCTCAATACTAACTCGGCTCGGCGATCCGTCCACTCCTCGCGCGAGTTTTTTCAAGCGTTTCCTGAGGCCCGCGGCGGTCATATATTTGCCGAAGATGTTACCGAACAGCATGCTCTTGAACTACGATCGTCATACCCTGACGCATGTATCATCGGGCCGGCAGGGGTCGGTATGCTTGTGCCCGGGGCACTTAAGCTTGGGGTAATTGGTGGGGTTGATGCCCGACAGCTATCGGCAAATCGTCTGACATCTGCCGGCTCGGTTGCGGTGTTTGCCGCGAGCGGCGGCATGGTCAATGAAATCATTACCATGGTTGCATCCACTGGACATGGCATAAGCGCGGCTCTATGCTTTGGGGGTGATCGTTTTCCGGCGTGTACTCCAACCGACGCTTTTCTTGCGGCCGAAGCCGATCCTCAGACGACACATATTGCATACTACGGTGAGCTTGGCGGAGTCGATGAATACGCTGTTGCAACTTTGTTGCAGCAGAAAAAAGTAACGAAACCTGTCATTTGTTACATAGCTGGGGTTATTGGGGAAAGCTTTGATCAGCCGGTGCAGTTTGGTCATGCCAAAGCTCTCGCTGGGAGCGCTGATGAAACCGCCAGTGCGAAGCGAGCTGCACTCGAAAAAGCTGGTGCGCGGGTGGCGACATCGATGAAAGAGTTTAGAAACTTTATAGCTGATTTACCTATAACCGAGGCGCCCATGATGCAGCGAAGTATCGGTTTGCGCCGTGCGACTCGGTTTACGTCAACCGTCGGCTCTGAAGTCGATGGTCGCTATGTATTTGCCGGGACACCGCTTGATGATTGGGCGAGAACCGGAAGTATATCAGAGCAGATAACGACTGCCCTGCTTGGGCATCGTCCGCAGTCGCCGCTTACGACTGACTTTGTGAACACGGTCTTTTTATTGTCCGTTGACCATGGCCCGCAGGTGTCGGGTGCGCTTAGTACGATCATAACGGCTCGCGCTGGCAAGGGACTCGTTGATTCGTTAGCGGCTGGACTGCTCACTGTCGGGCCGCGATTTGGGGGAGCGGTAACCGATGCCGCTCGGACGTGGCTTGGCGGTCTACGAAGTAGCAGGCAACCAGCTGAATTGGTCGAAGGTTACGCCAGTCGCAAGCAGCTGATTGGCGGGATCGGACACAAAAAATACCGCCTGGGTCTACCTGACCCGCGCGTGGCGGTACTGGCCGACTACAGTGACAAACTTCCTTCGCATCGCTACTACGATTTTGCTCGTCAGGTCGAAGCCGTCACTACCGCAAAAAAAGGCTCGCTTATCCTTAACGTCGATGGTGCTATTGCTGCGCTTATGCTCGACATACTCGAAACCATGGAGCATTATGACGAGGCGATGCTGCAAGAACTTGTCGATATGGATTTTTTCAACGCCCTGTTTGTTATACCCCGAATTGTCGGGTTTACCGCCCACTACCTTGACCAAAAACGCCTCGACGAAGGACTGTTTCGGCTGCCGGACGACGACGTGCTCCTCGTTGAATAAGCGAACCTACCAGTCTCCGCCGGCGCCTCCGCCGCCAAAGTCTCCGCCGCCACCAAATCCGCTAAAGCCGCCACCATCTCCAGAGTCGATACCTCCACCGCCAATAGAGGGTCCGCCAGCCCACCACGACGGGCTCGTGTCGTATTGTATGGAACGGGCGTAATTACGGCTTACCATAAAGTCGAACAAAGCACCTAATATGCCTGCCGCGGCGCCAGAAATAACCATGGCCGTTACGCCTCCGATCAAGTATCCAATACCTCCGCCAAGGCTGGCTCCGACGATACCCCCTGGCCACCAGCGCCGGGAGCGACCCCAAAGTGAACCAAGCCAGGACATCCCCATAATGAGCATGTATGTTCCGAGGATAGACAGGATGAGTATACTGTTGCTTTCCGAAGGTCGCTTGGGTGCGGCCGCTAATGACGGATCGTCCTCTGACTTTATAGCGAAGAAGATGCTTTGTAGCCCGGCATCAATACCGTCATAGAACTGCCCGGTTTTAAACTTTGGCACAATGACGTCCCGGATAATGCGTGCGGCGCGGGCATCGGTCAGGTCTCCTTCAAGGTGTGTGCCAACCTCAATACGCAACTTGCGGTCATTTTTGGATATCAACAACAGCACACCTCGGCTGCTTTCGCCTCCAATTCCCCATTTTCGGGCGGTTTTAAGGGAGATACTTTCTATATAATCATTTTCAATAGCAGGAACCAAAAGCACCCCTATCTCGACCCCCGTTCGTCTTTTGCTGTCCTCAAGTTTTTGATTGAGCGTTTGAATTTGCTCAGTAGTGAGCGTACTGGTTTGGTCGAGGACAAAGCCACCGTTCGTCGGTGGGTTTGGTATGTCCATGGCTGCCCTTGCTGTCCCAACGATAAGTAAAGCTAGTACAATACCACTACAAATCATTTTGAGCCAGTGACGCATGGCGCTGATTCTTTCTAGTCGATACCTCCGCCGCTCGTGCCAAAGTCTACTTTCGGGGCGTCGCTGGAATTAGCGGTAAAGTACGGAAACTCTTTGAACCCAAACATTCCAGCGGTCAGATTTGTGGGAAATGATTGGATGCGAGCGTTGTAGTCCTTTGCAGCGTTGCCGTAGTCGCTGCGTGCAACCTGGATACGGTTTTCGGTGCCCTCAAGTTGCGACATGAGATCTTGGTACGCCGCTGAAGCCTTGAGATCGGGATAGTTCTCCGCTAGCGCAAATAGTCGGCTGAGGGACGATGACACGCTATTTTGGGCATCCTGGTAGGCTTTGAGCTGCTCTGGGGTAATGTTTTTTGGGTCGATGCTAACAGAAGTGGCCTTTGACCGGGCCTCTATAACTTTTGTCAACGTTTCTTGTTCAAAGTTTGAGGCGCCTTTGACGGTGTTAACGAGGTTTGGTATAAGATCGCTGCGCCGTTGGTACTGGCTCTGGAGTGTATTAACCTGTGCCCGTACCTTCTCACGGGCTTGCACCAGTCCGTTGTAACTGCCGACGAGCGGTAGTATAACCAGTAACAACACGGCCGCTGCAACCCCGAGTGTTATGAGCCAACCTTTTTTCATACGTCCTCCCTATTTGTCATGGTAGTACTATGTAGTATA
>JBDHUL010000041.1:0-6864 GCA_039812985.1 Saccharimonadaceae bacterium (SeqCode) | reverse complement strand
TTCGTTTTTGCCGGCGCCAACGGCGTTACGTACGCGCGTGAGCATGTCGGCGATAGGATCTGTTGATTGTAGTGCCATAACTCTGTTCCTCCTTTCCTTTACCAACTGGCTTTCGTTACACCGGGTATCTCACCCTTGCTTGCATGTTCGCGGAATGATATGCGGTCCATGCCAAACTTTCGCATGTAACCCCTCGGACGTCCCGTTTCCATACTGCGGTTTTTCCAACGGGTCGGGCTGCTGTTCTTTGGAAGCTTTTGGAGGCCTTCAAGGTCGCCAGCCGCCTTTAGTTCCGCTCGCTTTGCAGTATATTTAGCGATCAAACGCTGTCGTTTTGCATCTTTTGCGATCATAGATTTTTTAGCCATCGTTACTTACCCTCCTTCTCAAAAGGCATGCCAAACTTTTCAAGTAATGGCCGCGTGTGCTTACGGCTTTCAGTCTTCATGACAAAGGTAACTTGCAGACCATGGAGTGTCTGCGTGTCCTCAAACCCAAGTTCCGGAAACACCGACTGTTCGATAATGCCGAGACTGTAGTTACCGCTGCGGTCAAACCCTTTTGCTTTGATGCCGTGGAAGTCTCGAACGCGCGGGAGTGCGACGTTGACGAGACGGTCGAGAAATTCGTACATACGGGCTCCGCGGAGCGTCACGCTGACACCGATGCGGTTCATACCTTTACGAATCTTGAAGGTTGCGATGGATTTTTTCGCAAGCCGATCAACTGGTTGCTGACCGGTGATTTTACGGAGCGTATTGACCACGACTTCATGGAAATGTTTGTCGTCCTTATGCTTGCCAATACCGACGCTCACGACCATTTTCTCAAGCTTTGGTACTTGGCTGACGTTGTCGAGTTCAAGTTCTTTCTTTAGTTCAGCGACCAGCTTCTCGCGGTAGAGAGCCTTCAGTCGTGGTTCGTAGATTTTATCTGCTTTAGCCATCTTTTACAGCTCCTTTCCGTTCGAGCGATTCACTCGAAGCTTTTTATTCTCTTTCATCTTGTAACTCACCTTGGCGGTGTTGCCGTTCGCTTCATTCACAACAAGTGCGACATTGCTGACAGGAAATCCCTTGTGAAGCTCTTTTGTGCCGCCGCGAGGGTTGAGCTGACTTGGCTTGACATGCCGCTTGATAAGTCCGATGTTCTCGAGATAGACGATGCCGGATTTGCTGTCAGTGCGGATAATCTTTGCGGTTTTCCCCTTGTGGCTTCCGGCAATAACCTTGACCAGATCATCTTTTTTGAGGCGCATAGTTTTCCCCATTCCTTCTTCTTTCACTTTTCTCATAAGACCTCCGGGGCAAGGCTTACAATTTTGGCATAGCCTAGGTCGCGCAGTTCGCGGGGAACTGGCCCGAATACGCGGGTTGCACGCGGGTTTTTGTCATCGCCAATCACTACCGCTGCATTTTCGTCGAAACATATCGTCGAACCATCTTTGCGGCGGATTTTTTCGGTCGTACGAACGACGACGGCCTTGACGACGGATTTTTTCTTCACCTGGCCAGTGGTTGACGCGTCTTTGACGGTTGCTACAATAATATCGCCAACCCGAGCGTACCGGCGACGTGTGCCACCGAGAACGCGGATACAGAGGATGCTTTTTGCACCGCTGTTATCGGCTATTTTTAGCCTGCTTTCTTGCTGGATCATGCTTCATCTCCTTTGGCAGCCCCGTCGGCTTTTTCGACAGTCAAAGCAGTTTTTTTCTCGACTACTTCCTCTTCGTCTTTCAGCTCAACTTTGGCATGACCAGCCTCAACAACGCTCGAAAGCTTCCAGGTTTTTCGTTTTGAGATTGGTCGGCACTCGACAATCTCAACAACACTACCTTTCGACGCTTCGTTTTTCTCGTCGTGAGCGGTGTATTTACGGCTTACGGTGTATTGTTTGCCGTAGACCGGATGCGTTTTGCGAGACGTGACAGTCACAACAATAGTTTTGTCCTGGACTGCGGATGTCACCACGCCGGTTACTTTCTTAGCCATACTACTTCCTTCCTTCCTCTCGCGTTTTTTCAACTTGCAGCGTCTTGATACGGGCAATGGTCTTCTTTGTCATGCTAAGTACGCGTGGGTTTACGAGTTCACCAGCGGCATGGGTTCGGCGGGCTTCAGTCAAATCGGCGTTGACGCTTTTGAGCGTGTCGGCCAATTCCTGGACTGTCTGCTTGCGGAGATCGGCAACGCGTATAGTAGCCTTTGTCGTCTTAGTTGCTTGCTTGACTTCAGGAGTTTTCTTAGCCATCTTATGCCTCCTCCTTAATCACAAAACGTGTTTTAACTGGGAGCTTATTGCCTGCAAGGCGCATAGCTTCGCGGGCAACTGACTCATCAACGCCCTTCATTTCAAACATCACCGTTCCTGTTTTGACTTTGGCGACGAAAAACTCGGGGTTGCCTTTGCCACTACCCATTTTGACGTCGAGCGGTTTCTTTGTGACTGGAGTGTGGGGGAATATACGGATCCAAATCTTGCCGCCGCGCTTGATGTAGCGGGTCATGGCCTGTCGAGCAGATTCGATTTGGCGACTGGTGATGCGTTCGTTGGTCAAACTTTGCAGACCGTAGTCACCGTAGGCTATGTAGTTCGAGCGCGTTGCCACGCCGTCGTTTTTGCCCTTGCGTACCTTGCGGAACTTGGTTTTCTTCGGTAGTAACATGGGCTAGCTCCTCTCTCCCTTGTACACCCATACCTTGATGCCGATCGTACCGGCACCCGGCTGTTGCGCTCGGGCAACATGGTAGTCAATATCGGCGCGAAGGGTGTGAAGCGGGACGCTGCCAAGGATAATTTTCTCGCGGCGGCTCATTTCGGCGCCGTTGAGGCGACCGGCAACTTCGATGCGTATACCCTTTGCTCCGGCATTCATCGTGTTTTGGGCAGCCATTTTGGTGGCGCGGCGAAAGTTAATACGTCGTTCAAGTTGTCGAGCAATGTTTTCGGCCACCAGCTTTGCGGCCAACTCTGGGCGTTTGACTTCCTCGATGTTGACACGAACTGGTTGCTTGACGATTCTTTCGATGTCAGCCTTGACTTCTTGGACGCCAGTACCGCCGCGGCCAATCACCACACCGGCTTTGCTGGTGTGAATAGTCACAGTTACAAGGCTGGCTGAACGCTCAATCTCGATGTCGTTTATGACCGCTCGCGTCTCAAAGCGCTTTTCAACGGCTTTACGGACGGCTATGTCCTGTTGGAGCCACTGAACAAACTCTTTGCCGGTCGCAAACCAGCGCGAGCGCCAGTTCTTGTGGACCTGGAGACGCATGCTGATAGGGTTGACTTTCTGACCCATGCTACTTCTCCTCTTTCTTGGCCGGCTTCGTTGTCGGCTTCTTTACTTTTTCGGTTCCCGATACCACTACGTAAGCATTGCTTGTTTTGCGTTGAAACGGCAAAGCTCGGCCGTGCGCTGCCGGACGGTAACGCTTCAGGCGCTCGCCAGCAGTAACTGATAGAGTAGTGATGAGCAGGCCGTCTTCTTTGACGCGGTGGTTATTGACAGCGTTGGCCTTGACGCTTTCGAGTAGCTTTGCGAGCGGTCGAGCAGCGCGTTTTGGTGTGTGCTGTAAGATAACGAGGGCATCGGCGACCGTGCGGCCGCGAACGAGGCTTGCAACAAGACTGACTTTGCGAGGGGCAAGCCGGATGCCTTTGGCATATGCTCTAACGGTTGTTTCAGCCATATTACTTCGCCTTTCCGCCGTGTTTACGGAACTTACGGGTTGGGCTGAACTCGCCGAGTTTATGGCCAACCATGTTTTCGCTGACATACACCGGAACGTGAACGCGACCGTTGTGAACAGCCAACGTACGACCGACCATTTCTGGCGTGATTGTACTGGCGCGTGCCCAGGTCTTTATAACTGTCCGGTCATCGGCTCCAAGCTTGGCAACTTTACTTGCAAGCTTGACATCGACGAATGGGCCTTTTTTGAGACTTCGACTCATATTAACCTCTCTTCCTCTTTGCCGCGTGTCGGCTTCTTACTATCATTTTGTTCGTGCTCTTGCGGGTACGGGTACGGTAGCCGAGTGTCAATTGACCCCACGGCGTGCGTGGCGGTTTACCGGTACCATGACGGCCACCGTCACCACCACCGTGCGGGTGGTCAACAGCGTTCATGACGACACCGCGCACACTTGGGCGGATACCCATGCGGCGTTTGCGTCCGGCTGAACCGATTTTCACGTTCTGATGCTGTTCATTACCAACGACACCAACGCTCGCCATACACTCGAGGCGGAACTTACGAACTTCGCCACTGGGCATCTTGACCATGGCGTAGTCGCCTTCTTTAGCCATAAGCTGGGCTTTGGTGCCTGCGGCACGGACGGCTTGAGCGCCCTTGCCCGCCTGTAGTTCAATGGCGAATATTTGCGTACCGGTGGGGATTTTGGCGAGAGGCAGGCGGTTATTTGCCTCGACTGGAGCATGCTCACCAGATTTGATAGTTGACCCCTGCGTCATACCTTTGCTTGCAACGACATAATGATACAGACCATGCTGATCTTTGAGTCGGGCAATACGGGCGCTGCGGTTTGGGTCGTACTCGATATGCTCGACCGTTGCCTCTGTTCCAGCTGCCAGGTTGTGATTCATCAAACGGTAGAATTGTTTGACACCGCCACCCTGGTGTCTGGTGGTGATGCGGCCTTGGTTGTTGCGACCTGCACGCGACTTCTTGATTTTCAACAAGCCTTTTACGGGCTTCTTTGTCGTGATATCAGAGAAGTCCTGGCTGGTCATACCGCGCCGGCCATTGGTCGTTGGATTGTATGCGTTGAGGGCCATTACTTTTTCTCCTCCTTGTCATCCCCAAAAAGGTTCAGCTTTTCACCTTCAGCGAGACGAACATAGGCTTTTTTGGTATCTTTGCGAGATACGATGGCTGGCTGGGCGCGTTTCCCGCGGCTGCTGCGAATGGTCTTGCCCTTACGAACTGCAACACGCACGTCTTCGACTTTGACGCCATAGTCTGCTTGTATCATGGTAACAATCTCAGCCTTCTCAAGGTCAAGCGGTACATTGAACACGTAGGTGTCATCCTGGGCGCTTTTGTAGGCTTTTTCGCTCATGCGCGGAGTGATAACATGTGACATATTATTTCTCCTCCTTCTTCAGCCACTCAGTAACCTGTTCAAGAGCCTTTTGGCTTATCAGGATGAGGTCGGCGTTCAAGATATCAAAGACATTGAGGTACATACCCTGAACAACCTTGACTTGGTTAATATTGTTCGTGGCGCGTCGAGTCAAATCATCTTTCTCTTCAACAACCAGGAGCACACGTGCATCTGGCCGCACCAAGTGCTGCTTGAGCAGCGCAATAGTCTCTTTTGCTTTACCGTCTTTAAATAGGATGTCAGCGAGTGTAATTTTTTTGGCTTTGTTTGCAAGGCTGAGTGCCTGTCGCAGAGCAGTTCGCTTTGCGCCTACCGACAGTTTCATACGATAGTTTTGATCACCAGTTGGACCAAAAGCGATACCGCCGCCGCGCCAAATCGGTACGCGGGAGCTACCGAAACGAGCCCGTCCAGTACCTTTTTGCTTCCACGGTTTCTTGCCTCCGCCGCTGACTTCACCGCGCTTCTTGGTCTTGGCGGCTGCACTGCGAGCGTTTGCGAGGTACATAGTATATGCGGTCTTCAGCAGCTCGTGGTTGGTGACTTCGACGTTAAATATGTCTTTGGGAAGGGTGTTTTTCGTTGTTTCAGCCATATTATTTCTCCTCTCCCGAGATACGGACAAAGCCCTTACGAGGACCAGGCACAGCGCCTTTGAGCCCGATAACATTGTCAGTAGTGTCAACGTAGGCAACCATGAGATTCCTTACGGTAACTTGCTCGTGGCCCATGTGACCAGCCATGGTCTTGCCTTTAAAAATTTTCTGTGGATACATAGAGCCGATGGAACCGACCTTACGCGTATCGCCTTTACCACCGTGCGTTTTGCGCTGGCGGTTGTAGTTATGACGCTTAATAGTGCCGGCAAACCCCTTGCCTTTGCTTACGCCCGTGACATCGACGTTGTCGCCGACTTCAAAAACAGCGACATCAAAACTGTCGCCTACTTTTATGTCGCCGAGCTCGTCAACACGAATCTCTTTGATTTTTTTTGGCGAAATGCCGGCTTTTTTAACGTGTCCGGCCACGGCATTGCTCAGGTTCTTCCCGTTTCCATACCCGACTTGCACCGCTGTGTAACCGTCAGTTTCGACGGTTTTCACCTGAGTCACGGTGACCGGGCCGGCTTGAATGAGGGTTACAGGGACTGCAACACCATCCTCGCCGAGGATTTGGGTCATACCAATCTTGGTACCGAGTAGAGTTTTCATCTACGCCCTTTCCTTTTTCGCAGATTTCTCGCGTCATATGTTCACCAGAATCTCTGCACTTAAAATTCTTGGCAGCTGCCGGTTTCGACCCCTGTTTTATGGATCAGGAGGACCTTTCAACTCACCAAGAAACTGGTTATTTCTTAAAAGTAACCCTACGATCTTACCGCATTTCAGAGGTGGAGTCAAGGTTTTTAGGTCAGAATACCACTTCGTCGAAAAAACGATGTTATGTTTTTAGCGCGGCGACTGCTCGCGTGAGTGTTAGCTGCGACGTGGCGACGGCCTGTGCGTAGGCATCTATTTGGTTACGGAACCCCGTGTATCCCGCGGTCAGCTTAACTCGTGCCTGGCGATAACGAACACCATCGAGCACATTTGACGACTGAACAAGCGCGATCCATTGTTCATGGATAGTGTTGGCCTGCTCAACCAAGCCATCGTGGGCAAGGCGGAGCGACAAAGGTGCATTCAGTTGCTTGAGACTATCAACAAAAGATTGCCACTTTTCTTGCTGGGC
>JBDHUL010000040.1:0-6912 GCA_039812985.1 Saccharimonadaceae bacterium (SeqCode) | reverse complement strand
TGAATTGCCACCGTCGAGACAGATTTGTAGTCGAGCGCCCGCATGACCTCGCGGTAGCTCGGTCCATAGCCGTGACCAGCAATGAAACTATCAATGAACCCGAGCAGTTCTCGTTGCTTTTTGCTTGGCCTTGAGGCGTTGGTAGGCGGCGCGTTGTCTGGCATAGCTTCCTTTCGTTTCTATTGTAAGTGCATGGTGCCGAGCGTGTCGAGCATGGCGGAACACCCAGAACTTGAGTCCAAACCATACCCAAAGCGCAAAAAACAGGCCGGATATAAACTGACCGACGTACGGTGTGATGCCAAAATACTGTTCCATGCCCAAAACGATACCGAGTCCGAGAAAATAGTTGATTCCCATGAAAGAGACAAACCGCACGATTTCGCCCATAGTTTTACGTTTGCCTGTTTCATCGCTAAATACCCAGTTCTTATCTACTACAAAAAATACCACGTGTGCCAAAATGCTTGGTATCGCTAGCGCAAGCCACGTTCGGTTATGCAGGACGTTGTCGGCAAATGCATACCCAACGTAGGTTCCCCAAAACAATATATTGCCCGCCAGCTGTAATTTGATAAACTGAAGCACATTTTGCCACAATGACTTTTTTTGTTTTTTGTTCATACCTTATTACCCAGTGTAACGGTTTTACGCCCGGTTGACCAGAGGGTATACTAGGTACCATGCGTCAAATCAACACAATTCGCTACTGGCTGCTTATTGGCCTTGTATTTGCAGCCCCTGTGTCGTTTTGGCCATCTATTTCGCTACCGGTATTAAACTTCCCTTCGTTTCGTATCGGGCTGTACCAAGTGATCGCTGCATTATTTGTCATAAGCTGCACGTCTTTACTTGCGAAACGCCCGTCAACCCCCTCTCATAAGCAGTGGTTGCCGAGGCTATTTATGATTTTACTTATCCCGACAATTGTCATCGGGCTCGTAACGACAAATTCACTGTCGCGCACCATGCTCTACTGTGGCTCACTCATAGCTCTCATTATCCTTGGGGTCTGTGGATACGCAGTTTGGCATCATCTCACAAAGTCCCAGAAAGACACCTTATTCAGGACACTGCTGTGGAGTGGCCTTGTTTTTGGGAGTCTTGCCCTTGTACAGCTGATTATCGCATCATTTGACCCAACGGCCTTAGGTACACTTTGTAGCGGCTGCTCCGACCAAGTGTTTGGATTTCCACGCATCAACTTATTTTCCGCTGAACCCCAGTTCTTCGCGAATAGCTTACTTCCCTCGTTGTTTGCGGCTCTTTTTTGGAAACACAAATCTCGACTGGCTACACTTTCGCTCACCATTACATCGCTTGCTATTGGACTGACATTTTCGCGCGGCGCCTTTATGGCCATCATTGTCTCGCTCGTCCTCTGCACAATACTCTATGGTTTTAAGCACCAACCAGTTCGCCATCTTTTTGTACGATCCGCCTTGGTGGGAGCAGGAATTGTGGCGGCTTTTGGCTTGCTTATCATCTCGGCAAGCGTGCGCTACCGTGACACACCATATATTGCATACAATACCACTGTCAGTATGATCGACCACCTCACACTAGGACATCTCCGGATTGCACAAAAAACTGTCTCAGCTCATGTTGAATCAGCGACAAGAAACACTAAGAGCTTCGTTCCTGAGGGTTTCGTCCAAGCGTCCTCAAATGACCGTATTAACGCTGCTGAACTTGCGCTTGACGCATGGAATGACAGTCCGAGAACTATACTATTTGGCGTGGGTATGGGAAATCTTGGCACATACGTTCAACACCATAGTACACCGCAGGCCCCAAGCAATCTCACCGTATATATATGGTATATACTCGTTCTTGCCGAACTGGGCATTACCGGTTTGATTGGCCTAATACTACCGGTTGCGTACACCCTCAGAAGAATAATTACGCGCCCCTTGACACCTCGGTTAACCTTTGTGTTTGGGACTACCACCGCCCTCATGACTCAACTTTGGTCGTTTGGCAGCTACATAAACGTAATGTACTGTTACGTATGGATTGGTATATTTGTAGCTATAGTCGGACCGAGCAGATGCTTTACGCCCAACACAGCCCCTGTATAATAAATATCAGATGCAAAACAATGCTTCTTTTGTCTATCGAATTCTTCTCGCACTTGGTGACGTAGTTGCACTCCTACTATCATTTACTGCTGCCTATATTTTGCGCGTTACGTGGCTCATAGGATCCCCTAACATGCCACATGTCACGATATCGGCCATCCCTTATATTGGCTCGGTGGCCGTATTGATTCCGTTTTGGCTCGTACTCTTTTACATGCTTGGTCTCTACGGACGCAATATCTACGCCTACCGCCCGCGCGAGATTGGCCGCTTGTTCATAGCGGCCGCACTTGGGGTCGTGATGATGATTGCTGTCAGCTTCTTTACGTCCGAGCCACTCTTCCCAAGTAAGCTTGTCGCAATCTACGCCTTCGTCATCAGTTTTATCGTGCTCGTTTGCGTACGGAGCCTTCTGAGGTTTGGTCGCTTACTATTACTCGATCATGGGGTCGGGGCACAACGGCTACTCGTCATTGGCAACAGCGAGGCTACCGTTCGTATTGTTGACCAAATTGCTGATGACCCGCGGACAGGCTACTCCATAGTTGGTGTTGTTACCAAACAAACTATGCCACTCACCCTAAAAGATGTGCGAGTATTTGATACTCTCCATCAGGCCCTCAAGACTGTCCGCCCCGACGTCATCATGCAAACCGATAGCAACGAGAGCAATGATGTATACGAAGCTGCAGTTGACCATCATATTGTTTACCAGTATATACCCGCGCACAAAGCGCTCGCGACATCGCGTCACAGCTCTGACGTCGTGGCGGGGTTACCTATCATCACCGTTCACATAACACCGCTCATAGGGTACGGACGCATTGTTAAACGCGCATTCGATCTCGTAGTCAGCATACTTGCCAGTATTATACTCCTACCTATCATGCTCCTCGTAGCACTCGCAATTAAACTCAACGACCCGAAAGGGCGCGTACTCATGAGCGGCATTATGGCGAACCGGGTGACGCGGTTTGGCCGTGTATTCCACCTCTACAAATTCCGCTCTCACTACGCGAAATATGATGGCAAAACTGATGAAGAGGTGTTCGCTATGATCGGCCGTCCAGAGCTTATCGACGAATATCGAAAGAACGGGGACAAGCTCCAAGAGGATTTTAGGGTTACGCCAGTTGGGCGATTTATCCGTCGATTCAGCCTCGACGAATTGCCTCAGCTTTTTAATGTCATCCGCGGCGATCTCAGCCTCGTTGGACCACGCGCGCTTGTGCCTCACGAAATCGATAAGTTTGAAAAATGGCACACGATACTCAGCGTCAAGTCTGGCCTTACTGGGCTAGCTGTTGTGTCAGGACGACGATCGATACGCTTTGATGAACGTCGTGCCCTTGACCTGTACTACGTTCAGAACTGGTCATTTTGGACCGATATCGCCATCATCTTGCGTACACTCCGAGTTATATTGCGAGGAGATACATGAACCGCTCACGTGTCGCGCTTGTGACTGATTGGATCACAAAAACTGGCGGCGGAGAAAAGGTCGTGGAGCAATTTCACAGACTTTATCCTGAGGCCCCAATCTACACCTCCTATTGCTCAGCTGCTTGGCGCAAACGCCTTGACGATGCGGTCATTACCGGGTACTTACAGCACTGGCCCTTTTCGTCGTTGCGACGATTTTTACCCGTCCTACGTCAGTACTGGTTTCGAAAACTTGACCTTTCGTCATACGACATACTTATCAGTATTACCGGTAACGGTGAGGCAAAATTTGTTCAAAAAGCTAGCTCGCAACAACATATCTGCTACTGCCATACGCCCGTCCACTTCTACTGGGCTCAGTACGATGAATATTTGACGCGGCCAAGTATGCGCCCGTACTGGCTCGTGCGTCTCGGCATGCGTCTACTCGTCAAACCCCTCCGCAAACGTGATTACGCGGCCGCACAGAAAGTTGATCATTTTATCGCTAACTCAACCAGTATTCAGCAGGATATTAAAAAATTTTATGACTGCGAGAGCACCGTCGTCTTTCCACCGATTGATATTGAACAGTTCATACAACTTTCACCACGTGGTGAAAAAAGCAGAATTCCAAAAGTACCGAATTGTATTTGGTGGGGTCGTGTCGTGCCTGCGAAGCGACTCGACGTTGCCATTGAAGCTTGCAATCAGCTGAAGTGGCCTCTCGTCATCATTGGAGACGGGCCAGACCTACCGCGCCTCAAGTCTCTTGCCGGACCAACAGTCACCTTCACTGGCTATGTTGACGACGAAAAGCGAAATGTGTTCATCAAAAAAGCTGACTTATTTATCTTCCCCTCGAAAGAAGACTTTGGTGTTGCGCCCGTAGAAGCCCTCGCCGCCGGACTACCCGTTATTGCCTATGAAGCCGGAGGGGCACTCGATTATGTAAAACCTGACGTCAATGGCCTCACCTTTGCAGAGCAAACCTCAGCCAGCCTCCAGAGTATTCTTAGTGCAACTATTGGCAAAACATTTTTAAAAAATGAGATTACGCGGTCGGCAGCCCAGTTTAGTTCTGAGCGATTCCGAAACGATATTGGAGCTTGTATTAGCCGATGCGAAGATAAAAAGAAAGTCTCCTGAGAGTGCTGCTCGCCAGCGGCCTCGACTACTCAACCGTGACACTTTTTGCGAGGTTGCGCGGCTGGTCAATGTTGTTGCCGCGAGCGACCGCCACATAGTAGGCAAACAGCTGGGAAATCACGTTAAAGACAAGGGGTGTGAACAGCTTCAGTTTCGTATTGACGCGGATAATAGTTTCAGCTGCAATTCGCTTGTCGGTGTCAGTAATCACCAACGCATGTGCCCCCCTCGCATTCATTTCTATAAGGTTACTCTGCGTTTTTTCGTACAACCAGTTGTCTTGTATGTAACAGACTTCAAAGAACCTGTCGTCAACAAGCGCTATAGCCCCGTGCTTTAACTCACCCGCCGGGTAACCTTCGGCATGCAGATAGCTGACTTCTTTTATCTTCAGCGAGCCCTCCATGGCAGTTGGGTAAAGCGTGTCACGGCCTATATAGAGCGCGTGGTCGTATTTTGCGTATTTCTGCGCGGCTTTTTTTACTTCGGCCTCATGTTTTTCAATAGTTTTTTCAATCTCAGTCGGCAACAAGTCCAGTTCTTCTATATACTCGTGCAGTTTTTTGATACCGAGTCCCTTCGCTTGCGCAACCATAAGACCAAAGATAGTTATGGCTACTACCTGCGACGTAAAGGCTTTTGTACTGGCGACAGAAATCTCCGCCCCGACATGGACGTACACCCCGCCGTCAACTTCGCGTGCAATCGTAGACCCCACAACGTTTACCACTCCGAGACATTTTGCGCCCCGACGTTTTAGCTCGGTGAGACAAGCCAACGTGTCAGCCGTTTCACCTGACTGCGAAACGATGAGCGCTACCGAATTTTCCGGAACAGTAAACGCACGGTAGCGAAGTTCAGAAGCAATCTCAACCTGCACAGAGACCCCTTCAAGCATTTGCTCCATAAGGTATTTCGCTTGCATACCGGCAAAATAAGCCGTGCCGCAGCCGACAATGATAATATTTTTGACCTTTCGTAGCTCGGCCTCAGTCATGTTCAGTCCACCAAGCCGTGCACGGTTGGTCGCGGGATCAACACGGCCGCTCAGGGTCGAACGAAGACTCTCTGGTTGTTCATGAATTTCTTTAAGCAGAAAGTGGTCAAAGCCCTTTTTCTGGATAGCTTGGAGATCGATTTCGAGTGTTTCAACTTTGGCTTCAACGGCTTTGGCTGTTAAGTCATAGAGTTTGATGCCGTCTTTGGTGCAACGACCAATTTCGCCGTCACGCAGATAAATCACTTGGTCGGTATATCCCACCAACGCACTGGCATCACTAGCAATATACACTTCTCCTTCACCGACCCCAAGTATCAGCGGACTGCCTTTCCTTGCCACAACGATTTCATCTGGGTGGTCAGCACTCATGACGGCAATTCCGTACGCTCCGACGACCATTTTGAGCGCCCCATTCACTGCTTCAAGCAAATTGTTTGTCTTCTGGTACACCAAGTCAACCAGCGCCGTGAGCACCTCGGTGTCGGTGTCGCTTTTAAAATCATACCCGCGGCTTTTTAGCATACTTCTCAGTTCTTGGTAGTTTTCGATGATGCCGTTATGCACCAAGTAAATATCACCGACCGTATGCGGATGTGCATTGCGCTTACTCGGGACACCGTGTGTCGCCCAACGCGTGTGACCTATCCCCACCGTGTCATCCCTTTGATGGGCAATAATTTTTGCCTCAAGTTCGGCTACTTTCCCCTTGGCGCGCAGGAGGGTCGGGGAAGCTTTTTTGTTAAGTGTTACCACGCCTGCACTGTCATAGCCGCGATACTCGAGCCGTTTCAACCCGCTTATCAGTACCTGTTGAGCCTGTTTGTCACCGATATAGCCTACAATGCCGCACATATAAAGAATATCCTTTCATTCATTTGCAAACTCCCCTTATGCTATCGTGAGAGATACAAAAAATCAATGTTTTTCTTAAAAAATAGGAAAGTGTATTAATTACAACTATTTTTGATGCGTTCTATCTTCCTATACCCTACTTCGGCATCCTTGAAATCTTCGTCCCTATGTAACGGCTGAGTCGAAGTGAAGGCTGGTCGACATACTTCGTAAGGACAATCGCTGACATGAAGACTGCTGCAACATACACCGCAAAGGTTATCGCTGCAGCCCTTCCGTATGACATGGCTGGGTAAAGTCGCTGAAATGTATACGTCGCCAAGCTACCCATGATAATGAAATGTATCGCATAGATTGAATACGATATTTTACCAATATATGTAAAAATACGAGAGATAAATAATTTAT
>JBDHUL010000039.1:0-7457 GCA_039812985.1 Saccharimonadaceae bacterium (SeqCode) | reverse complement strand
GTTAGTGGTTCATTAATTGTATTGACTGGCATATGTGTTTTATTATGTGACACATGTATAATAGCAAATAGTTGACTTTTTGTCAATACTCCTTCGAGAACAGATAGTCAAAATTTTCAGTTGTCCCTGTAATCGCTGCGCCCCCAATAGTGCGTCCAGCCGCCACTCGTCCACGTAGAAAATCAGCAGTACGACTGAGTATATTGATATCGGCGCCGACCTCACGTGCTGCCTGGAGCGCCCGAGCGATTTTTCCACCCTGCTCACGTAAATAAGGTGAATCCGACCCTTGCATGCTGGTACCGGCAGCCCAATGATCACGTGCATGTTCACTCCTTGCAAAGCTATCGATTTCTCCGACAATGGTATCAACCCATTCGGAACCCAATGGAGGATGAGTGCTATCAACCTTATAAAGAGCGGTTTTTGTTTCGAGATACCCCCGAATCACGTCTAGGGAGGCAAACGCCTCATCCTCCCCTCGCCTCACTCGCTCTGGTGCGTTCACCAGGTAATCAACCGTCCCTTCATCTCCAGCCAGGATAGCCGCTGTCTTACGAAGCCCATGGGCACGAGGGATAACGCTGACTTCCACGCGACCTTGCGCCACCATGCTCAGGAGGTTGAGAAGATACTCAGACGAGTATACACCGTGAGTACCCTGCACGCCTCCTAGTGCAACAATAGCCCCAACAGCGCGGTCTACCACTACCTCCGACGATACACCGCCGCGGCGCTGCTCTATCAACTCATCAATGACGTTCCCCATATCAAACTCTGGTTGTGATGTTTCACCAGTGCGTAATGATGGGTCTTGTTGAGGGGACATAGCGTTAGTTTTCCTTGTGTTGGTGTTAGGAACAGATACATTATAAGCATAGCAAGAAATTGACCATATGTCAATAAAATGCATAGCCGTAGCCGTCTGAATTCCTTTATCTTTGGTACCTAACGCTTTGCGTCTGCATACATACACGGTTCGCCAGAAAAACTACACAAGCCCAAGATGATGCTTGATGCGCTGCACGACGTCGCCGATGACGACCTGCGACTTCACGAGGTAGTCGTCCGCCCCCAGCTGCTCCGCTCGTTCTTTGTCCTTGGGTTGGCTGAGTGCCGTCAGCATAATGACGCGGACATTGGTCGTTTCGGGCGTGTTACGTAAGATATCGAGCACATCAAAGCCATTGATTTTGGGCATCATAGCATCGAGCACTACAAGGTCTGGACGGTATTCGATAACTTTTGAGAGCGCGAGTTCGCCATTTGCAACATGTTGGACGTCAAAACCCTCTAGCTGTAGCCGAGACATGTACACGCTCGCGAGCGCTGAGTCGTCCTCAACCAGGAGTATTTTCTTTTTTACTTCCATAGACCTATACTACACCACCCCGCTCATGCTTACAAGAAAGCTTATCGCAGAGCGGCAAGAGCCGCGTCTTTCTGCGGATCTCGACCAGCTTTGACGTCGTCTTCAGAAAGAGCAACCACCTTGTCGGGCATAATACCTTCTTTGTTAATGTTTTTGCCCAACGGTGTATACCAACGCGCTATTGTCACTTTCAGTTCAGCGCCACCAGCAAGGTTTTCAACTGTCTGGACACTCCCCTTGCCAAATGTTTTCTCGCCCACAAGTGTTGCCGCACCATTATCTTTGAGAGCTCCGGCAACAATTTCGCTCGCACTCGCGCTTCCACCGTCAACAAGAACGACCGTTTTCACTCCACTAAGGATCGGGCTGCTCTCGGAACGAAGCGTGTCGGTTGTCACCCCATTGGTACGTTCACTGACGACCACTTTGTCTTTCAGCCACAAACTTGAAACATCACGAGCGGCACTGAGTAAGCCGCCGCCATTGCCACGCAGGTCTAGAACTACCTTGCTCACGTTCTGACCCTTAAAGTCCTGAGCGGCTTTACGAGCAAGTGAGCTGGTGTCATCGCCAAACCGAGTGATTCGCATATAACCAACGCCGTCGTTAAGCACTTCACTTTTCACGCTTGGGTTCGTAATACTGTCACGAACAATGGTATAATCCTTACCCGTACCGCCCCGCACAATACTGAGCTTCACGCTGGTTCCCTTTTCACCCCGAATCTTTTTTACGGCATCGGATACCGTCATCTTGGCTGTTTCTTCGTCGTTAACCTTGTATATGATGTCTTTCGCCTGCAAGCCGGCATTTTGCGCCGGGCTATCACCAATAACACTTAGTATCGTAAGTCGCCCTTCTGTCTTGCCGAGCTCTGCGCCAATGCCTTCAAATTTGCCGTTTAGGTCGCTCGAAAACTCTTTCGCCTCGTCGGCAGTAAAGTAGACCGTGTACGGATCCCCCGCAGCATCGACGAGACCGCGCTTCGCTCCATCGAGCAGTTTCTGCTTGTCTAGTTTGCCATCATATTTCGAGACAAGCACCCTGTACACTTCGTCAAGCTGGCCATAGCTCAGGTTCGACGACGGCAAAACATTTACCCTCGTGCCTAAAACGTAGCCGCCCCAACCAACGAGCACAGTAACCACCACTGCCATCCCAAAAGACAGACGATTGCTGCGGCGCCTTGCCAGATATGATATGTTTTTCTCATCCGTTGGTGTTCGTTGGGTTTTTTCCATAGCACTACCACTATACCACATGATTTTATAAGGAAATCGTACTCACACTTGATCTAAAAATATATAAATACTAGTCCGTACGACGAAATATCCATCTCGCTATAACGCCCCCACTGGCCATTGACCAACCAGTTGAACTGGCTGACGTGTACTGTTCCGTCGTTATTGACACGTTCGACATACATCGCATGTCCATAATACCCATTCAGCAAGATAGCGACCGATCCTGCCCGAGGTATAGAACCCGTTGCTATCCCATCAGCTCGAGCGCTCGATGGCCACTGATTGGCATTGCCGCGACCACCCCAGTACGGCATACGACGTCCCGTCGATGCCACCTTCCACGCCGTATAGCTCACGCATTCGCGGTTGTACATACCCCAGTTATCGACAACACTGTCCTGAGCAGCATAACACCACACGGCTGGATACCCTCCGCAGCCACTACCGCCAGAGGCAAGGTTACTAAAAGCGGCGGCGGCATTGGCCGCTGCTTGGTTGGCGCGTTGTTCGGCAATTTTGGCATTGCTTTGGCCAATGAGGTTTTGGTAAGCACTTTCTTGACTCTGTGTGGCTGCCAGCAAGTTCGCTTGCTCAGCCTCTTTGTCCGCGAGCACTTTACGTTGAGCGGTTTGGTCGGCCAGAACTCCCTCTACTTCTGTCTTTTGCTTGGTCAGTTCTGCCTTTACTTCGTTGATCGTCTCGATTGAACCTTGAAGCTGCCCAGATGTTGAGGTTAACTGGTCTTGCCGAGCCATATAATCACCAACTGATGAGCTGCTGGCAAGGATTTCGATAGGCGTAACCTGTTCTTCTGAAACCATAAGCGAAACAATAGACGTCAGCACTGACTGCTGCTCCTCTAGCTTCTTTTGATTGGCCGCAATGTCTGCAACGAGTTTGTCATACTTTGCTTGGTTAAGGTCTATCTGGGCTTGGATTGTGTTTTTCTGTGCGGTCAGGCTGTCGAGGGCTTGTTTGAGCGAGGCTGCTTCGTTCGATAACCGCGATGCTTCTGCCTGGTACCCGTCTATCTGAGACTGAAGGGCACGAATACGGTCGTCGTATTGATCTGCTTTAGCCGGTGAAATGATTGAAATCGGTACAACAACCGCAAGTAGTAAGGCAACCCCAACCAGCGATAATCGCGTAAGCAAAAAATGTTTTTTGGGTGTGGCGGTGACTGTTTGTTTCATATTGCTACCTATAACGTCTTCTATTGTATCCATAAGCGAATTTAATGTCAAGGTGTTGGGTCGTGGGTTCTCGACATGTCAGTCCAGAACCTTCAGCTCTTTGCGGCAAGATTGTTTTAGGTACAATCACGCCTGATGAGATCAAAACGCGTTGTTTGCGGTTGAAACATAACCATGGTACTATGTTTTACGAAATGAATAATGCCGTAAGAACTCGAGCAGTTTTGCAACAATGTCGCGCTTTTGTTACCCGTCATCCCATGGAAAGCAGTGCCACCGTGCTCGTTATCGTGTCGGTCGCCGTCGGGTGCATATGGGCGGGCGGACTATTTGCACCACATACTGCTGAAACTCCAGAACTTACGGAAGATCAAGTTGCAAGCAGCGTGACGGATACTTTTATTCCAGAAACCGCCCCAGGTATAGATGGCTCCTCGCCGTCAAATGACGTGTTCACGCCCTTGCCAGCTGACACAATTCCACAAGATCAAGCAACAGCTCCCGAACCCCAGACGACGACTCCGACGCCCTCTGCCAACACCCCGAGAACATTTACCCACCCAGGTGTATTGCTGGGAAATGCTCAGCTCGATGGCGTTAAGGCTAAAATTGCCGCCAAGGCCGAGCCATGGTGGTCAGCATACAAAACCGTTTCCGCAAGCAGTAAGGCCTCAACGCGATACACACCGCACCCACGAGCCTACGTCAAATGCGGTCACAGTAACACAATCAACTTGGGCTGTACCGCTGAGATGGATGATGCTGTTGCCGCCTACACACAGGCTGTCCTATGGAGATACACTGGTAAAAAAGCTTACGCGCAAACTTCGATCAAGATCCTCAATGCATGGTCAAGGGTTCTGGTCGATCATCCATTCGACACAAAGGTATACTCAAATGGCGTACTCCAAGCGGCATGGGCTGGTCAGGTATTTACACGAGCCGCCGAGATCATCCGCTATAGCAATGCTGGCTGGTCAAACAGTGATATTGCACGTTTTGAAAAAATGCTGAACAAAGCTATGCTCCCGCGGGTGATCCAGGGATGGAAAGGCGGTAGCGCCAACTGGAGCTTTTCTATGGCCGATGCCATGGTACAAATAGGTGTTTTTACGAACAATATTGCAGTGTATCAGCGTGGCATCGAATTATGGCGCAATCTCGTACCAAGCAATATTTACCTTTCTCAATACGGCTCGCTTCCGGCTTTTCCTCCCGAGACAAAGCAATTCACCGCTGGCCGTTTAGCCGCCTATTGGCGTACCAACCGTTATGTCGATGGACTCCAAGCCGAAACCTGCCGTGATCTTAGTCATATGACTATGGGTCTCGAGGCCATGGTACAGACCGCCGAAACGGCACGTCTACAGGGGGACGATCTCTATGGAGAGCAGCAGCAACGCATCATTGCAGGATTTGAAAAAAATGCAGGCTTTACTTCCGCAACTCTCTCTGGCACAACTCCTGCAGGCTGGCCCTGTCCACGCAAGCCATCACTAGCGGGAGTTGGTTATTCTATGGGCTGGGAAATAGCGTACTCACACTATGCCGGACGGCAGAAAGTGTCCATGCCCAAGACAAAAGCTCTTCTTGACCGGCTACGAAAGCGTCCCACTCTCGCCGCCCTGCACATGAACTGGGAGCGCCTGACTTCCTATAACAAATAGTCATTGCGTAACAAATAGTCATTGCGCCGCCATAAACACATTCTGCGCCTGCCTTTGCCACCAAACCACACGGAAGCCTGCCTGTGTTCCCTAGTCGTCGGCCAAGACAAAATCGAACACATCCTCAATAAGGAAATCGTGTCCACACCTCTCGTCTAAGTACCCTCGAAGAGCATCAGCCCGAATAACCGGCCAGACATTTGTGTTTTGCTGTCGCGTGCCGTAGAGATGACTATTAAGAAGTAGCTTTAGACTGTCCGGGGTAATTTCTTAGACAATGGTATACATCTGTTTTGGCTCTTTTTAGGAGTTAATTGTTTCAATCACAAAAGTACCTACGAGAGTTTTAGGTAACGTCGAACAGCAAGACGCGATGACACGATACCGATGAGTGCCCCGATCGCGACCATTACCACCACAACGATAGGACTATACATAACCAGGCTTTCGTGCAAGTCGGACGTTGCGACACCGGCACCACTCAGTTTGTCTTCGACTGCAAGGAACAGTGCAATGCCCGCGGCGGTCGCAAATAGACCGGCAAAGAACCCGTACATAACCGCTTCAACAACGAATGGCCCGCGAATAAAGCCTTTGTCGGCACCGATGAGCTTCATCATTTCTATTTCGTCTTTACGGCTAAATATCGCCATACGTATGGTGTTAAAAATAATCAGCATTGACAGTGCAACAAATATCGCTCCGGCGATGAGGCCGCCTTTTTCAGCGCTGTTTGCCCAGCTGCTGATAGTCGCGATATTTCGGGCCTTTTCGCCGCTGAACTCCGGTCGAAGACCAGGTTGAGTGTTGAGAGCAGTCTGTATCTCATTGTCATTCTTGACATATCGCTCAAGAGCCGTCGTATTTGATGGATCTCTCACGACAAGCTTGAGCGTGGCGTAGTACGGCTGGTCAGGTAATTCCGCAATGATACGTAGCTGCTCAGCGGTAAGCTTTTTGCTGTTGATAAAGTTCTGCTTTGCCTCATCTTTACTGATGTACTTGACCGATACAACGTCAGGTTGAGCACTAAACTTACGTCTGAGGGACTCGATTTGTTTATCGGTCACGCTAGACTTTAGGTTGATTGGTATGTCAACTTTGTTGCGTATTTGGTGCACCGTATCGTTGAGCACGACGCGCGCAACGAACGTCACGAAAATAATGAGTAGTGTGATAGTCATCACTGCCGTTGCCGCCGTTGTAAGCCAAAGGTTGCGTGAAAAGTTATTGATCCCATAGCGCATCATGCGCATCCAGGTAATCCAACGGCGGCGAAAATGTTTATTCCCCGCAAGCTGAGCGTGAACATCACGGCGGCTCATTGTTTGTACGTTCCTTTCGATTCATCAGAAGCCACGCGGCCATGTTCTATCGTGATGACGCGTCGTTTGAGACGATTGACTATTTCAGCGTTATGCGTGGTCAAGATAACTGTTGTGCCATAGCGATTGATTTTTTCAAGAAGCCGCACGATATCCCAGCTGTGCTTCGGATCTAGGTTACCTGTCGGCTCGTCTGCGATGAGAATTTTCGGCTGGCGCACCACTGCACGGGCAATCGCCACACGCTGACGCTCACCACCAGACAACTGGTGAGGGAACTTTTTTTCTTTACCGGTTAAGCCAACAAGCTCAATAACTTTCGGAACAGTTGCACGAATCTCTCGGTTGGTCATACCGGCTATTTCGAGTGCAAAGGCAATATTTTCAAATACCGTACGCTGTGGCAAGAGTTTAAAATCCTGAAATACAACGCCGATCTTGCGGCGCAGGAGCGGGATATGTTTGCGCCTCAGCGTGTCGTAGTCGATACCCCCAACGACGATTTTGCCACTCGTTTGCTTTTCCTCGCGGGTCAGCAGCTTGAGTAGCGTCGACTTTCCTGCCCCACTCGTCCCCACAATGATGACAAATTCTTTCGGTTCTATATGTAAACTCACCCGGTTTATGGCCGGCGAACCATCTTTGGAGTACGTCTT
>JBDHUL010000038.1:0-7716 GCA_039812985.1 Saccharimonadaceae bacterium (SeqCode) | reverse complement strand
CCATAGGCACGAAAACTTTTCACTTCGCGCATCCCAAATGGCACACCGCCCGACACCTGTCGCATAACGAGTATAACAGTCGTTACAGCCACTGCCAGAAAAATCAAACGCCACCGCCAGTTCGGCTTTTTCACGCCTCTTTTTACCATAAGCACAAGTATACCATTTCGGTGATTTTTCTTTCTATACGGTGAGGGTCTTCGTTTATTTTTGCGAGCGGAAAAAAGTCGATAGGTTTGAGGCATGTCTTGTATAGTAAATACCTTGCCCTGGGGCAGGGTATTTACTGTGGAGGGCCAGGAGAGACTTGAACTCTCGACACCCTGCTTAAGAGGCAGGTGCTCTAACCAGCTGAGCTACTGGCCCGCGTCGGTGATGTACTGCCTTTTCTCCTCAACTCGTGCTTTATTGCCTGACGATGCAGCCCGGACTGCGAGGTTGCTAAGTTGCGATAAAGGCAAGGAGAATTTTAGCAAAATACCTCTGTTTTGACAAGTTTGTTATACTCTAGGGGTATATGCGTAAGCAGCAAACACAACGCCTTCACCAGTTTCTGCTCGTGAAAGAAATCATCATGCTCTCGCTTGTGGCGGTGAGTTTTGGATTGTTGGCACTTGAACACTTTGAACAGCTGACACATAACCAGTTGCTTGCGGTTGATGTTTACGAAGTGGTCGTAGCGCTCATTTTTATGGCGGAGTTTTGTTTTGAACTTTATTATGCCAAAAACCGCAAAAAATACTGGCGAACTCATTGGTTTTATCTGATCGCGGCGATACCCGTTCCGACAGAGTCGTTTGAATTGTTAAAGGGTATTCGGGTGTTGCGTTTGTTCAAGCTACTCAAGGTCTTTGCCGAATACCGCTACGACCGAAATACATGGCTGTTTGAAGAAAAACGCTAAAGCGTAAAGGCCTCGCTAAAGATACGGGCATCTGGGTTGGCGGTTTCGCACAATTGTCGCATGTCCACAACAAAAGGCCGGGAGCCGCAAAGCAATACTGTGCGGGCATTCTCGCAGGCCGACGCGAGGTCGCTTGCAGTAAAACGTCCGTCAGTATCACTCTGGCGTACGATGATGGCTTCATGAGAGCGGGGTGTGAGTTCATCGACAAAACAACGTTCACCTGTTCGAGTGCTGTACAGAAGCGTCACATGAGGCGGATGAGGGAGTGTTCGGATGTGCCGTAGCCAGCTCATGAGTGGAGCGATACCACTGCCACCAGCTATCATACATAGATTTCCACGTGTTATATTTTGTACAAGTGGTCCAGTATAAGGCGGCGATATCTCAACGGTATCGCCTTCTGAGGCTTGCCGTACGAACCATGACGACATAGCGCCGCCGTCCGTTTGGGTAATGGTCATCCAGAGTTCGTTCGAAGATGGTGCTGACGAAAACGAATACTGTCGAATCAGTCTGGTTCCATCGGCTAGCGACACGCGTACGACAGCGTGCTGTCCGGGTTGAAATGTGTACGGTTCATCGGTTTTCAGGCGTAAACTTACAGCACGCGCAGCCTCTCGAACAATCAGGGTGATGCGAGCAGGCTGAAAATGGTACGGATCGATGAGCATAGGAGTATTATAATGAATCCTATGATAACTATGTCAACTATGGTAGAGGTCGAGACAGTGCTTGGGGCATATAGCGGCCAAAAGCTTTCGAGTGGTGATTTGAAACTCGATGGCATCCACCGTCTGCTCGACGCGGTTGGGAATCCTCAGGATGGTCTGAAGGTAGTGCACGTAGCGGGTACGTCAGGGAAGACTTCGACATCGTACTACCTGCGGGCGCTTCTGGAGGTGACAGGGGCAAAGGTTGGGTTAACGGTGTCGCCGCACATGGATTCGGTGCGAGACCGCGTTCAGGTTGGTGGCGGGCCACTGTCAGAAACTGACTTCGTACAGTATTTTCAGGAGTTCTATGCCCAGACGGGTACGTTAAAGCCTCAGCCATCGTATTTTGAATACATGGTCGCTTTTGCATTTTGGGTATGCAAAAAAGAACACGTGGATTATTTTGTAGTGGAAACAGGGATCGGGGGTCGTTCAGACTCGACGAACGTCGTGACCAGAGCGGACAAAGTCTGTGTCTTGACCCCTATCGGGTATGATCATACCGATATTCTTGGCGACACGCTGACACTCATTGCCTCAGAGAAGGCCGGGATTATTCAACCAGGCAATATGGTATTCTCGGCAGAGCAGCCACCTGAGGTGATGGATGTGTTCCGTACTACTGTACGCGAGCAGCATGCTGCACTGGATATTGTGGCCACGGAGGCGAGTTCTGTCACAAACGCGCCGGCTTTTCTGCGGCAAAACTTTTCTCTCGCACTGGCGGCGGTACGCTACATTGTGGGGCGTGATGGACGAATACTACCGCCTAACCCTCAGCGATTACTCGATACCGTGCGCATACCTGGCCGCTGGGAGTTCTACCGCATCGGTAGCAAAACAGTTATTGTTGACGGGGCGCATAACCCTCAGAAGCTCTCGAGCCTCATCGAAGAACTGCACCGACGCGGTGACGAGCACTTGACGTTTGTTTGCGCATTCAAACAGGCTCCACAGCCAAAAATCACCGAGTGCATTCAGTTAATTGAGCGGGCGTCACGGCGGGTTGTGTATACGACATTTATCATTCGTCAGGACTTGCATACACGGGGGTGTGAAGAAAATGAACTCACTGCGGCTGCCGGACATGCGGTTGAGTATATTGAAGACCAACAACGAGCCGTAATGGCGGCGCTCGAGGGAAATTCGCCGGTTGTGGTTGTTACGGGATCGCTGTATCTTGTTTCACAGGTGCGGCTATATATCCAGCAGCTGAGCAGCTAGCGGCGTATGGTGTACTCTGTTACACTAGGGGTAATGAAATTACTCGATGGCGCCGAACTGGCTGGATATATCAAAGAGCGGCAGGCGAAACAGGTGCGCAATTTGCGACAAAACTACCAGGTGTTTCCGCGTCTTGCAATAGTGCGGACGACCGACAATCCGGTGATTCTCACCTATGTCAGGAAGAAACGGCAATATGGCCAGGATATACTTATCGCGGTCGATGACCATCGCCCGGCGGACGAGAACGAGGCACTGGAGCTGATTCATCGGCTAAACGACGACGAGACTGTGCACGGTATCATCGTTCAGCTTCCCCTTGGCAATACTGCGCGCACCGACGAGTTGGTCAACGCTGTTTTGCCCGCAAAAGATGTTGATGCGCTGGGAGCGCAGGCAGTACTCGATCCTGCGACCCCTATGGCGATTATCTGGCTCTTGTCAGGGTACAATGTCGAACTGGCTCACAAGCATATTGTTGTTGTGGGGCGAGGACGGCTGGTGGGTGCGCCATTGGCAAAGATGTGGCAGGATTCTGGGCTTGATGTTGAAGTGGTTGATCGAACAGTGACTGATCTGGCGGGAGCACTTCAAGCAGCCGATGTCATAGTGACGGCAGCTGGCCATCCAGGCCTCATAACGTCGGCTATGTTGCGCCCTGGAGTGGTTGTAGTTGATGCGGCGACTGCGTCCGAAGACGGCAAAATAGTCGGTGATGTCGCGGCCGATGTACGACAGCGAGACGACCTGATTATGACGCCGCTTCGGGGTGGTGTTGGGCCGCTGACGGTGTGCGCGTTGTTCGACAACGTTATTCGTGCCGCCCGCACGGTAGCAAACAGCGAATCGTGAACTTACTGCCCCAGAGCCTTTTTAACGCGTTCAACGACTTGTCGTGGAGTCAGATCAGCTTTAACGATATAGTTAAGCACACCAAGTGATCGTAAGGTTTTCGGGGCTTCTTCTTCGCCAAGATTTGTCAGTATGAGTACTGGTATGTCGCGGCCCCAGTCTTCGGCACGGATAGCAGCAAGAGCTTCGTCGCCGCTCATGACAGGCATCGTTAGGTCAAGGAGTATAATGTCGGGTAGGAATTTCTCGACAAGCAGCACACCCTCTTTGCCGTTTTCGGCTGTTTTAACAGTGAACCCAGTGGCCTCAAACTTCATGAGGTACATCTGTCGTATTACGGGGTCGTCTTCGATAATTGCGATTTTTGTCATATACTTACTATAATAAAGCATCAACGCAATGAATAAAATAACAAAGCCAAGAACGACTCAGGTTGCCTCGCTCGCGAAAGTTGTAAGTGAATATAAAGTTGAAGGGATGCTGGTCATCTCCGTTATCGTTCCGGATGTATATCGTAAAGGATGGCATAGAGTGGGCCGGGCAGCGGTACTGGCTTTCACGGACTATCTCGAATGGTATTTGACGCGTCATCCCGAGATGGTCTCTGGTGACCCGCGGAATATTGTTCAGCGCGTATCGTATCTACCAGCTGGTATGCGGGCCTGGCGTGGGTATATGCCGGGAGGTTTTGCCACGTTCTATGCCCATAACCCAGAGGTAAAACGTATGCGTAACGGTAAGGCAATTGACACCGTGACGACTTATTTTTTTCGACATACCTATGATGCGGTTGGGTTGCGATCTCGCTCATCTGTGCTCGTCTGGCGCGTCCGGCAGCGAATTGATAAGGTTGATGCTCCGTTTGTATGGCTGAGTATTGCTGCAGGGAGCGGGCAAAACGTATATACCACACTCTCAGAGATACTTCCTGAGAAAGTGGCTCAAGCGCGAGTGGTGTTGCTTGACAGCGATCCGGATGTGCTTGAGTTCGCTCGTGAGCTATATGAACACTCGGGTGTGACAGTTGGGAATATAGAGTTTGTGTGTGATGATGTCTGTGGAGATGCGGTTTTGGAACGATACAGTGAAGAAAGACCTTTTGTTATTGATGCGATGGGGTTGTTTGAATATCTCGATGATTGTCAGGCTGTGATGCTCCTGCGCCGGGTTTATGAGTTATTGCGGCCCGGCGGCATCTTTGTCTTCACAAATATGACCCGTTCACGAAAACACCTGGCTGTGCACCAAAGAGCTCTCGGGTGGCCCGGGGTTATACAGCGGCAACCGGAGGATTTGTTGCAACTTTTTCGCACGGCAGATATACCGCCACAATCGGTCAACGTGTTTATACCTGACGATGGAGTGTATGCGATATATGAGGTGGCGAAGTGGCCATCTTGACCTGGATATTGATTGTTATCGGGCTCGTGAATGCAGTGGTTGGCATGACCGTGTTTCGACGAGCGCGCCAAGGAGTGGAACGATATATTTTTCTGGCAGTTTTGCTTGCGGTGGCATTATGGTCGTGGGGGTTGGGAGTATTCATGATTGCGGCTGCCGTCGGCAGGGCGCAAATTTATGTCAATATCTATTACACTGCAGCCATGCTGATCGCGACAAGTGCGTTTGTATTTGGACTTTTTGAAGCGGGGGTGCGTCGGAAGCTGGCATTTGTCGTTGCATGTACGCCAGGTTTCGTATGGATGGTATTGCTACTCGTGGTACCTCATTTTGTCGTACGGGTTGTTGCGGTGGTAGGGCCGCTCAGCGACAGAGTTGAGCTACTACAACCGACCTATGCGTTATACACGTTGACATTCCTCGCATACGTGGGTGCTGCGATAGCCCTTTTATACGGCACAGCCCTGGGTATTCGTGGTGCCGAGCGCCGGCGTTTGTTGCTGGTCGCCCACGGTGTACTGCTGTCGATTGCCGGTGGGGCTTTGTTTGATCTTATTCTTCCCTGGATGGGTATGTATGAATTGATATACGTTGGTCCTCTATTTTCATTCTTCTTTGCGCTGTCCGTGACGTACTCGATCGTGCGGTATAGTTGGCTTGATGTAAGACGGTCATTCTTACTCTCACTGGCATATGTACTTGCCCTTGCGACACTTGCGGCGATATACGGTGTTATGGCATTTTTTGCGAGTCGTTTTGTGAGCGACGGCATTCACGATATCTACGTTGTGACGCTTATTAACTCAGCAGTAATGTTTGCCGCGGTGCTACTATTTCAACCGCTGCGAGTGCTATTTGACAAACTGACAGACAAAGTATTTTTCCAAAATGACTATCAGACCGCTCAGCTGCTCGGGTTGCTTTCAAGGGTGGTTGCTCAGACCATACGGCCGCATGATTTGCTTAGGGAGGTTGCTCAGCTACTCTCTAATAATCTAAAGCCCCTCTATGTATATATTGAGGCAAGTGATGCCCATGGTGTGTATCGGCATAGTGTCGGTGTGGCTCGGCGTGACACACAGGCTGAACGAGCTGCGATTGAAAAATTATTTAAATATAATGAAACGGTGTACTTTTTCGATGGGGGTCACAAGGCGAGTGCGGAGGCCCGTATTCTCGCGAGCCGAGGGGTTGCCGTGGTAGTCGTGCTCCGTTCGATACGGGGGGACGTTGGGTATATTGTCCTTGGAAGTAAGTTAAGCGGCGTGACATATCATGAAAAGGACCGCGAGTTTTTAGACGTCGCTGCTAACGAAATAGCAGTTGCTATAGAAAATAGTTTGCGTTATGAGGTGATTAAAAACTTCAATGATACATTAAGGGCTCGGGTTGATGAAGCAACGAGTCAGCTGCGACATACCAATCAAAAACTAAAAACCATGGATCAAACCAAAGACGAGTTTGTTTCACTTGCGTCGCACCAGCTCAGAACACCGCTGACGACCATCAAGGGATACATTAGTATGCTGCTGGATGGCGATACGGGCCCCGTTACGCCGCCTCAGCGTAAATTGCTCGAGGAAGCCTTTAGTAGTTCTCAGCGCATGGTGCATCTCATAGGGGAATTCCTAAATGTTTCACGTATTCAGACTGGCAAGTTCGCACTTGAACTGACAGAGGTTAATCTAGCGGATGTTCTTAACGAGGAAATTGAACCACTACGAATGAGCGCTCGTTCGCGCGGTATTGTCCTTATGTACGAAAAACCGGCGCATTTTCCTACGATGCAGGTTGACGAGAATAAGATTCGGCAGGTTATGATGAATTTTATCGACAATGCCATCTACTACTCCAGGCCAGGCGGCAAAATACAAATCATTTTGTCGTACACGCGTGATTATATTGAGTTCAAGGTTATTGACGAGGGGATTGGCGTACCAAAGGACGAACAGCATAAATTGTTTACCAAATTTTCGCGGGCATCAAATGCACGAAAACAGCGGCCTGATGGTACTGGCATCGGGTTATTTATGGCAAAAAAGGTAATTGTAGCTCTAGGTGGCGCCGTTCTTTTCAAAAGTGAGGAGAACAAAGGATCAACGTTTGGATTCCGACTTAACAGATCGTAAGCTTCAGACCACTACTTTTTGAGAAAGGGTAAGCCGAGGAGTCGTCGCCGGCTACTGCGCCAATAGTATGTCGTGCCAGCTATGGTGCCAAAACTAACAGTACTGAGGATGGCTTCTGTTGGGCCGGTGCTCGGGATGACTGGGGGCTCTGGCTGTGCTACACAGGCACTGTCGTCAGTGGTGTAGCGACTATCGTCGAGCTGGGATTTGCGTATGGTGACGTGCGTCTTGGTTGTTGTGTCGCAGACGCGAATAGGCTGGCATTCGGGGCTATCGGCTGGTGCGTAACCCTCGTTGTCTTTGTCGGCTTCGCTGACCGAAATGACGTTGCCGCTTTGTATGTCGCAAACCCGAACTTTACCTGGTGTTGGCACCTCTACCTCAGCTGTATCGCAGTCATCTGGGTTTGTGCCCGGTATAGTCGGAGTCTCCACGCAGACTGTATTGACGATAGTGCCGGCTTTGTACACTGGTACTTTTGCTGTTAAGG
>JBDHUL010000037.1:0-8512 GCA_039812985.1 Saccharimonadaceae bacterium (SeqCode) | reverse complement strand
TATGGTACACCCGGCAAGATTCGAACTTGCGACCAACTGGTTCGAAGCCAGCTACTCTAATCCACTGAGCTACGGGTGCTCGTTAAAACGAAGACTGCTAGTCTGCGGCCCGATGGGTTGCTTTGCTTCGGTTTTCTTCGTTTTTTCGTTAATGTTTCTCCCTGCCAATTCGCGCTATAACCTCCTAGGTGGTTCGAATTCGACAAAGGCGAAGTTTATTATAACAGAGACGAAGCGTGTATACTAATGCTATGAACACTTTGCTCAACGAACCACTCGCATCGTACACATCGCTACGGGTTGGTGGGGCAGCTGAAGAACTCGTTGTGGTTGAAACCTACGACAATATGACATCTGCCCTCGTTGGATCTAAAACACAGCCCTGGATACTCGGATTTGGTTGCAACGTCCTCGTCAGCGACAACGGGCTTCCTGGACGAACAATTATCTGGCGAGGTGGTCGCATTGAGGTAAAGGATCGTGAGCTCACCGCTGAAGCCGGCGTCTGGTGGGACGACGTTGTAAAAAGGGCTATTGCCGCAGAACTATGGGGACTGGAACTCATGAGTGAGATTCCGAGCAGCGTGGGTGGTGCGGTATTCGGCAACATTGCCGCCTATGGCCAGCAAGTATCGGACACCCTTGCTTGGCTCGATGTTTTCAACCTTAATACGGCACGGGTTGAGCGGTATGCAAAGAGCGGCTTTGAATTTTCCTACCGCCGGAGCTCTTTACAAAACAACCCTCACCTCATCATCCTACGCGCGGGATTTACCCTTTCGCCCACCCCTCTACACGAATTACAATACGACGCCGCCCTGGCGGTTGCTCATGAGTTTGGCCTCGACCAAAGTAGCCTCGAGCAGCGTCGAAAAGCTATCATCGAAACACGTCGCCGCGCCGGGTCGCTCTATCACCCAGACGAACCAAAGTCTGAACACACCGCCGGGTCGTTTTTCAAAAACCCCATCGTCTCAACCGAACAGGCGAGAGAACTTGCGAAATTTGACGAAACCGGCAAAACGCTGGAGCGCATAGAGAGCCAGAGCCGTATACACGGAGGTGACAGTCACCGATCTTCGGCGGCCCACGTACTACTCGCGGCCGGATTCAGCCGCGGCCAAACCTGGGGCCATATTCGTCTGCACCCACAACACGTCCTCAAACTCGAAGCGCTCCCTGGCGCGACCGCCGCAGAGGTATACGAAGTGGTACAAACCATCGTTCATGCCGTCAAAGCCAAGCTCGACATAGAGCTTATCCCAGAAGTCCGTTTCCTCGGTAACTTTTAGCCGAAACCGCTGTTCAGATCCGCGGAATTATACTACAATACATAAAGGTTATGGTTATATGGTCTTCTCCCGAAAACGCAAACAAGCGAGCGGTCGGTATGACAATCGTCGAACTGATGGTGGTTATATCGGTTATTGGCATCTTGGCGGGACTCACCATGTCTATTGTCTTGTCTCATCGATATGCCGGACGGGATGCCGAACGAATCTCTGACGTCGAGTCGATTGCCCGAGCTTTTGAGACAAGCTATATGCGTGATGCCACAACGACAAGCGGGCCAAGCTATCCGACAACCACAACCGCCACAACCGTCTCTGGGTACGACAGCTTATTCCGAAGGCAGAGCCTTTCTATCACAAAAGCCCCTGACACAACGACTGCAACGAGCATTGTCGCCGCAACGACTACTGCCCAGCCACAGGCACCGACAAAAAACCAGTATATTTACCTTCCGCTTACTTCGAGCAATAGTCTCTGTACTACCGGGCCTACCTGTGTGCGTTTTCTGTTGTACTACCGACTCGAAGGCACTAACACGGTTCAGGTCGTAGAAAGTATCCATCAACAATGAAACATACATCCCAACAAGAAGGTTTCACGCTTGTAGAACTTATTGTCACGATTGTCGTCACCGGCATGTTCATCGCCGTCATCGGGCAGCTGAGCAGCTTTGCGGTTATCACCGCCACAAACGCTAACCGCTTTGAAGCAGCAAGCAACCTTGCCTACAATAACTTACGCCTCTACGCAAACGGCGATTCGGCCTCTCGCTGGTTTACGTGTAGTACTACTACCGACGGACGCACTTCGCCAAATAGCACCGGCCAGTCACTCATCAACACAACCTCGTCCGTGCCCATAGACAACCTGCCGCCGCCCGTTATCCAAACTGTCACAGCCCTCGCCCCATATGGCTGTGGAAGCACTGGAAACGGCATGCCGGTACGTGTTGTATCGACGGTTACATATGGCTCTCCGGCCAAGAAGGTGGTCCATGCAACCTATGCTGGATTTTAAACGGTCCCACCCTTCCCGGGGTTTCACCCTTGTTGAGCTGATACTGGCTATTGTATTAAGCGGTATGATCGTGACGGTGTTCGTATCGACCCTCATGTCAATGTTCCGGACCAGTGTGGTGCAAAAAGCCCAGCTGGAACTCGGACAGGAGAACCAGTTAGCCCTAAGCATTATCGAGCGCGATATTCGTCTCGCCACCGCATTTGACACCGCGCCAGCCTATACGCCATTTGTCGATTATTATGGAGCTAACGGCACCAATGAAAACGCTACACCCATTGCTTGGTCATACAAGGGGACAGATGCAGACCACCGAGTTCTCATCCTGCGTCAAATTGCGACGAGCACCCCGCCATTCGTCACCGCCAGGACACCTGTTTATGTCCAAGGCTCGGTTACTAGCCCGTATGCCACAGCAAACACAGGCCTCAACTGTACACTCTACGACAAAGTATCCAGCCCGGCCGGTACCCTCTCGTACAATCCAAAACTGCCCTATTATCTCATCTACTTTGTCCGTAGCGGTGTTCTGTATCGCCGCACCCTCACTGACGTAACGACGGCTCGTTGCAACAGTATGGCCCAGTACCAGAAGCAGTCATGTCCAGGGGTTGACGCATCTCGCCCTGCGTCATGCCTAGTAAACGACGAGAAAATCGTAGACAATGTTACAAGTTTTTCAGCACTGTACTACAAGACAACGTATGACTCAATCAGTGGTGCTGCCACAGCAACCGATATCGACGCATACAACCAAACTGATGCCAAGGCGCTCACGGACATCACCAACGCCCTTGTGACGCTGCGGCTCGACCAAAAGGTAAACGGCAAAACTCGCACATCAAAGCTTTCGATACGAGTAGGGAGGGTTAACTAGATGAAGATACGTTATACACAACATCAGCAAGGATTTGCAATGCCTGTCGTACTTATCACTGCAAGTGCTGTTATACTTCTTATGTTTGCGTTGTCACAGGCTATCATGTCCATGCGGGCCGCAGTCAACTACAACTACTATACTCAGTTAGCCGAAGAATCCGCCGAAGCGGGTACGGTCTATGCCGACGCTTGCCTTGAGTCCAATGACCGCAAACAAACCTGGGGCAACACGTCAACAACCTTCCTTACACAAAGTAGTGACTGCGCCGGGACTCAGAACTTTTACGCCGACAGTACCATCAATGGAGTAAATGCTTCGCTGCCTATACGCTTTACGGTCGGAGATGTTGCCAGCACGCCGCTTGGCGTTAACATACCCGCAAAAGGTACTTCAACCATGCCAGGGGCAAGCACCTCCATCACCGGCGCACTTAACCGGTCTATCACATGGGAAAATATCATCATTAGCCAAGGGTCGGTGAGCGGAACGAAACGTACGTGCGGGATCATAACCGGGCATGTTTACTGCTGGGGGGACAATGCCTACGGGCAGCTTGGGGACGGTACGACAAAAGCCCAACTTAAGCCTGTTCGTGCAGAGGGGGCACTTGCTGGCGAAAAAGTCACCGCTATGTTCGCGGCCCAGTACCATAACTGCGCCGTAGCGAGCGGCGAGGTATACTGCTGGGGACTCAATAACCACGGACAACTTGGAGACAATACGACAACAGATCGCTTATCTCCCGTCAAAGTAGCAGGACCGTGGGCGGCTGGAACAGTGACCGATGTCGGCGGAACCAGTTTTGTGTCATGCGCCATCGCTGCCGGTAAAATTTATTGCTGGGGAGACAATGAGCAGGGTATGGTTGGCGTAAATGACTCGGCGACACCCATTAACGACTATCGGACGCCCGTATTAGTAAAAACTGCACCAACGATTCCAAACGGCCTTTCGGCAACCTACACAGCAACCTCGCTTAGCTCAGGGAGTCGCTCATCGAACATGTGCGCCGTTGCTGACAGCAAAGCCTACTGCTGGGGCCCAAATAACATCGGTCAAATAGGTGACAATACAACAACTCAGCGCTATGCCCCAACCGCCGTCTATGCAGCGGGAGCACTCAATGGCAAGCTCGTCAAAACAATATCCCAAGACGGATACTCAAGCGTTGCAGGTTCGGAAACAAAGCCGCCGCCATACGCCCATGTCTGCGTCGTCGCAACTGACAGTACCGGCCTTAACGGCAAAGCCTACTGCTGGGGAGAAAATGTGGCAGGGCAACTTGGAAATAACAGTACTACAGACTCAAAAGTCCCGGTAGCAGTCAACACTACAACGACCGGAAATCCCTTGAGCGGCAAAACTATTGTCGACGTGGTTTCCGGTATTTGGCACTCTTGCGCGCTGACAAGTGAGGGTAAGGTGGCCTGTTGGGGGGACAACACATACGGACAACTTGGCGACGGAACAAACGCCGACAAGCTGGTACCTACAGCTGTCAAAGAAGAGTCTGGGAAACTCCTTGGCGCCACCGTCACCGCTATTGGAGGGGGTGCTAACCGCGGCTGTGCTATCGCGAACCAAAAGACCTATTGCTGGGGGTACAACCTGAACGGCCAGATTGGAGACGGTACGATCGTTAACACAAATGTCCCAACCGAGGCTATCTTCCTGCGTCCAAAGGATAACAACTACATTTACTAGCTCGGCAGCGGAAACTGGAGCGCAAACTCCTCAACCTCACTGCGAAGTTTTGTGAGCGTTGTTTTGTCCTCTCGTGCGTCAATGGCTTGCTTCATCCACTCCGCCACGCGTTCCATGTCGCCTTCCTTCAGGCCGCGTGTTGTTATAGCTGGTGTACCAAGTCGGATACCGCTCGGTCGAAACGGCGGCAACGGGTCATCTGGCACCGCGTTTTTATTGAGCGTCAGTCCAACCGCATCGATGGCTTCTTCAGCCACCTTGCCGTCGATACCGAAGCTTTTATACACGTCGGCGAGTACGAGGTGGTTGCTTGTCCCTCCCGTCACGAGCTCAAACCCACGTTTTTTAAGTTCCTCGGCCAGGCGAGCCGCGTTTTTCACGATTTGCCAAGCATAGGTCTTGAACTCAGGGCGCAGCGCCTCGCCAAAAGCAACCGCCTTGGCTGCCACGATATGCATGTGTGGTCCGCCCTGCGTCCCAGGAAAAACCGCCCGATCAATGAGCGTTGGAATGTTCTCGAGAATTTTTTCGGGAGCTTTTAGTGGGTTCGACACCGTCCCTTTTGAGAGGATAAGCCCGCCACGCGGCCCACGCAACGTTTTATGTGTCGTTGTCGTGATGACATGAAATCCATAATCAAATGGGTTTTTGGCCACACCGGCGGCAATAAGCCCGGCGATGTGTGCCATATCGGCCATGAGAAGGCACTGGTCGCCAACCTCCCTGGCTATACTGGCGAATTTGCCGTAGTCAAGTTCACGGGGGTATGCGCTAAACCCGGCCAGAATGATTTTCGGCTTGTGCGCGAGCGCCAAAGCGCGCAGTTCATCATAATCGATCTCGCCTGTCAACGGATCTTTCATCTTGTAGCGGATAAAGTTGTACTGACGTGCGCTCCGAGTAACGGGTGCGCCATGAGTGAGATGGCCGCCATGCCCGAGATCCATCGCAAGCACAGTATCACCGCTCTCAAGCCACGCATAGTAGACCGCCTCATTCGCTGGTGCACCGCTATGCGGCTGAACGTTTGCATGATCGGCCCCGAACAATTGCTTCGCCCGATCTATTGCTAAGGTCTCAAGGGGATCAGTGTTGTCCTGGCCGCCATAGTATCGCCTGCCCGGATACCCTTCGCTGTATTTGTTGGTAAAAATACTCCCCATTGCCTCCAGTACATCACTCGAGACGTAATTTTCACTCGGTATAAGTTCGAGTCCCTTGCGCTGACGTTTCGCTTCCTGGTCGATAAGTTGTTGCACTGCTGTATCTTTCATATACCCTCCTTACGGTATGATTGTAATCCCCCTGTCTGCCACTCGGTCGCTGAAACATACGCTATATCATACCCTTAGTATACACCCTTGCATGATATATCGTATGTGATATACTCCGTTCTATGAATTACAAAACTCGTCTTGGAAAACTCATCCAACAGAGCCGCGTCAACCGTAACATGACCCAAGCCGAGCTCGCCAAAAGTCTCGGCACTTCGCAAAGCGCCATCAACCGTATTGAGCGAGGAGGCCAGAACATTAGCCTCGAAATGCTCGCACGTATTAGTGATGTGCTAGCCAGCAACATTGTGTCATTTAGCGGTAACGGGACAAATTTTGAGATCCGTGGCGGCACGAAGCTGAAAGGAACTGTCACTGTCAAAACGAGTAAAAACGCAGCCGTCGCCCTACTCTGTGCTAGTTTGCTCAACAAAGGAACAACGACGCTCCGGCGTGTTCCGCGTATTGAGGAGGTGAACCGTATTATCGAAGTGCTCAGCAGTATCGGCGTTAAAACTCACTGGATAGAGGGAACAAATGACCTTGTGATCAACCGGCCCAACACCCTCAAACTTGCCAGCATCGACAAGGAGGCCGCCAAAAAAACCCGTAGTATCATCATGTTTCTCGGGCCGCTCCTGCACCAAACGCGCAAATTTTCCCTCCCTTTTGCAGGAGGATGCAGTCTCGGCACGCGTACCGTTGAGCCGCACATGTGCGGCCTAAAGCCCTTTGGTCTCAAAGTTGTTGCCGAAACCGAGCACTACGTTGTCACCAGCCACCCAAAATCGCCAGAACGGTCAATCGTCCTTACAGAACGCGGCGATACGGTGACCGAAAACGTCATTATGGCGGCAGCCCTCCACCCCGGCACTACCACCATACGAAATGCTAGTCCCAACTACATGGTACAAGACGTCTGTTTTTTTCTCGAAAAACTTGGTGTCCGTATTAAGGGCATCGGTACAACCGTCCTCACCATCACCGGACTACCGGAAATAAAACAAAATGTCGAATACGCCCTTAGCGAAGACCCTATAGAAGCTATGAGTTTCATCGCGGCTGCCGTCGTCACCGACTCAAGTATCATGGTTGAACGGGCGCCCATAGAATTTCTTGAGCTCGAGCTGGCCACCCTAGAAGAAATGGGTCTCAAGTATGAACTTAGCCCGGAATATATGTCATTTAACGACCGTACGCGGCTTGTTGACGTGCGTATAGAGCGGTCAAAACTCCACGCCCCAAAAGACAAACTTCACGCTCTCCCCTTCCCAGGCATTAACATGGACAACCTGCCATTTTTAGGGCTCATCGCCACCGTTGCTGAAGGTCGTACGCTTGTCCATGACTGGAGCTACGAGAGCCGCGCTATCTACTTTACGGAACTATCGAAGCTAAACGCCGAGGTCGAAATGTTAGACCCGCACCGCGTCTATATACACGGCCCGACACGCTGGAAACCAGCTGATGTCGTTGCCCCGCCCGCTCTAAGGCCCACTGTAGTTGTGCTACTGGCCATGCTTGCCGCACCTGGTGTATCCCGTCTCCGTAACGTTTACCAGATAGATCGCGGCTATGAACAATTGGCGACACGTCTCAACACACTGGGCGCAAACATACGGCCATTTCGCGACATCTAGCAGCTAGAGCGACACGATATTTGCTTTACCGTTTTCCCAACTCACCGTCCCGATGAGCTTTGCAAACAAAACCTCGCGCCCGTCATTTGACCCTGACAGCGTACAGCTGTACACCGTTAACTGTGGCTCTGTCGTACGCGCTTCTATGGCGACATCGGTAGGAGCAACGGTTTGTTTCTTGACTATTTTATAGCCATACCGCACTCCTTTGTAATCAACATATATCTGATCGCCAACATTCATGTTATTGATGTGGTAAAACGGCGATTTGGCTCGTGTCTCAGACGGTGTGAGGCCCATAGTAAAACGGTGCGCCGCGAGGACATAATTGCCACCGTCTTTGGGGTTCCCGCTGCTCGGTGAACGATGGATCGCTCCCTTGTCAAGCGCTTTTTCTTCTGTTTGTCCCGGGGCGACCTCGACAGTCGCGACATCGACATTTATCTGAGGCATGTAGAGACGATTGTCGGTCGGCGTCGGGGTAGATGTCGTCAGTTTTTTTGCAGTCACCTGCGGGTCAACACCAAAGTTAGAAAGAGTTGGCGAAAAGGTGTTATACAACATATATCCGCCGCCCGCGAAAAGAGCCGCCGCCAGCAAAACTAACGGCCAACGACGTCCTCTTTTACCCTCAACTAAGCCATCGTGCAGCGTGTAGCGCATGTGCTTATTATTGTAGCAAATGTTGTGTGATAATAAAAATA
>JBDHUL010000036.1:0-8981 GCA_039812985.1 Saccharimonadaceae bacterium (SeqCode) | reverse complement strand
ATCTAGGGGAGATCATTGCCCGTTCGCCGCGCATCGGCATCAGCAGAGCGCGCGACGTGCATCGGCGATTTTTCATTGCCGGAAATCCATACGTATCACGCTAACATTTTTTCAAGTAGTCCTGTAGTACAGCGGCTTGATTGTGCGTTTTGTCCTTGGCGCCATAGAGCAGCACGGTGTTTTTATGAGATGAGACAAGTTTGACAAACGATGGCGTGTTCGGGTTTTTGTCGAGTTCAGCCAAGTATTTTGTATGAAATTCTTTGTAACGTTCTGGTTTGTGGCCAAACCACTCACGGAGTTCGGTTGATGGCGCGATGTCCTTGCACCATTTATCGAGGCGAGCTTTTTCTTTACTTACACCGCGCGGCCACACACGGTCAACCAGTATCCGAAAACCAGCCGGGTCGTCAAATGAGTCGTATATTCGCAATATAGGTACGTTCATATGGGTATTATCCACTGTCATTATGTGGGTAGTGTGGCTGCTGAGGTGTGAGAAATGTTACGTTTTAGAAATTTTTGAAAAAAATAAAATACGAATAGGGTATACTCAAGATATATGAATAAGAAACAATCAACCCTCGGCGTACTCGTAATAGTTATCGGTATTAGCCTGTTCCTCGCTAACGCCAACATCGGTGGCATGCGAGAGGTCGTCGGGCATTGGTGGCCGCTGTTTATCGTCGCGCTCGGTGTATATATGCTGTGGTCAAATCGTCAGAACTATGTGTGGGCGTTGTTCACGGTGCTGGTCGGTGTGTCGTTACTGCTCAATGCTCTCAAGATAGCGGACATTAGCCTTGGGGTTATTATCGTACCTATGTTGCTTGTTGGTTTTGGACTGAATATTCTGTTGAGCGGCTCGCGTCAACCCACTCGTGACACCGGGTCATCTGAGGAAAATATTGCGGCCGTGTTGAGCGGCTCAACAAGCAAGCATGTTACCAACGACTATACAGGGGGCAGTGTGAGCGCCGTTATGGGCGGGGTCGAACTAGACCTCAGTAAGGCCGTTATCAAAAAAGAAGCAACGCTACATGTCAATGTGTTTATGGGTGGCGTCGAACTGCGTGTTGCCGACGATGTGATCGTCAAAAACCGTACAGCTGCCCTGCTTGGCGGCGTTGAGGACAAAACCTTTCCAGAAAAAACGAAAAAAGCTTCCGTGCTGAACATCGACGGCAATATCGTTATGGGTGGCGTCGAAGTAAAACGCTAGCCGTCTATAGCGATAAGAAAGGATGATGAAGATAGATACTTACACACCTAAGGACGGTGATACCGTGGTGTCTACTATTGGCGGATTAGCCAATATAAAACGGTTTTGGCAAGACATTGCAGACAACCGTATCGTGTTGCTACCCGAATCGCTGCGCTCTGGTTTCGCCCCAATTATTATAGATGAGAATGATAACTACATAGTACAAGGAAAAGTGGTGGATGTCGTAAAAGGGGTAAAAGTATGAGTGATCAACTAGCTCGGGTAGCTATATTTCAAAAACAGAAAATCCGCAAACAGTTGCACAACAGCGAGTGGCGGCTTGTTATAAGCGACGTTGTGGCGGCATTGACAAACTCGACAGACCCGGCGCGGTATTTGCGTAACTTACGTGCGCGTGATGGGGAGCTGGTTAAACTTTTTGAGCGGCCTGTGAAAAAAGGGGCGTCTCAAATTGAGACCCCCCTTAATCTATCGTTTTATACGCCTGGCGGCAAACAGAAACTACCATGCTGGAATACAGAGGGAATCTTTCGTCTCATCCAGTCAATACCAAGCAAAAAAGCCGAACCGTTCAAGCGCTGGCTGGCGCGAGTCGGGTACGAGCGTATTCAGGAAATCGAAAACCCGGAGTTAGCTCAAAAACACATGAAGGCCATTTACCGTGCGAAAGGTTATGATGACGCTTGGATTGAGCGCCGTGCGCGCGGGGTTACAATCCGGAACGAACTGACTGACGAATGGGAAAAGCGTGGCGTAAAAGAGGGCCTAGAGTATGCTATTTTGACATCAGAAATATCCAAAGCAACGTCTGGGATTACACCAAGCGAGTATAAAAAGTTCAAAGGTCTAAAGCGGGAAAACTTACGTGACCACATGAATAATATTGAGCCTTTATTGACTCAGCTTGGCGCAGCATCGACTGTGGAAATCACACGGGGTGATAATGCAAATGGGATAGCCCAACATATAGATGCTGCTAAACGTGGCGGTGCCGTTGCCGGTACGGCGCGTGAGCGATTGGAGCGCGAAACAGGAAGGGGTGTTGTACACAAGAGCAACTTTCTAGCGAAAGGTCATAAGGGCGGCGAGGTATGAACGAAATCATTTGCCCGCATTGTAAAAAAGCTTTCAAAATTGATGAGGCGGGATATGCTGATATTTTGCAACAGGTGCGCACCAAGGAGTTTGAAAGTGAACTGCATGAGCGTCTGGTGGTAGCCGAAAAAGATAAGCTAAGTGCGGTGCGGTTTGCCGAAGAAAAGGCCAAGAACCAACTTGCGGGAGAACTGGCGGAGCGTGACAAAGAAGTCATGGAACTAAAAGCGCAAGCGACGGCAAAAATCAAAGAACTGGAATCTGAGGCTGCATTGGCTCAAGCGCAAATAGCTGCTAAAAAGGATCAAGAACTGGCAGGGCTTAAGGCGCAGCTGCAATCGTTGGAAACAGAGAAACGGTTGGCAGTATCTGAAGCGGTAGCGAAGGTTGAAAAAGAGCGTGATGAGATTGCGAACGAATTAAGGTCCAAAGAAATTGAAACCCAGTTGCAAGCATCGAATGTCCGTAGCGAATATGAAGCAAAACTCGTATCTCGTGACGAACTGTACAAGTCTGAGCTTCAACGCAAAGAAGATGCCATTGCGTATTACAAAGACTTGAAAACGCGCATGTCGACAAAAATGGTGGGTGAAACGCTGGAGCAACACTGTGAGATTGAGTTTGAGAAGCTACGGGCGACGGCGTTCCAGGGGGCGGAGTTTGGCAAAGACAATAACGCAAACTCTGGCAGCAAAGGAGACTATATTTATCGTGAGCTCGATGAAAGGGGGAACGAAATTATTTCCGTCATGTTCGAGATGAAAAATGAAGGTGACGAAACAGCATCAAAGAAAACAAATGAAAGTTTTTTGAAAGAGCTTGACAAAGACCGTGTTGAGAAAAAATGCGAGTATGCCGTTCTGGTGAGCCTGCTCGAAGCCGATAGCGAGCTGTACAATACGGGTATTGTCGATGTATCACACAAATACCCCAAGATGTATATTGTGAGACCGCAGTTTTTCATACCCATCATTACCCTGCTGCGTAACGCCGCGCTCAACTCGCTTCAGTACAAGTCGGAACTAGCGCTGGTACGGGCGCAAAATATTGATGTGACGAATTTTGAGAACCAACTCAATGATTTTCGCGATTCATTTGGACGCAGTTACCGTCTCGCTTCTGAGCGGTTTGCCGATGCTGTCGCAAGCATAGACAGGTCGATCGCTCAGTTACAAAAGACTCGAGAAAATCTTCTCAAATCTGAAGACCATTATCGGATTGCCAATAAGAAGGCCGATGACCTTAGTGTCAAAAATCTCACCCGCGACAACCCGACCATGGCAGCAAAGTTTGAGGAAGAGAGAACACGCGAAGGGTAACACGGGCAGATGACGGATGGAAGGTAGGGTATGTTTTTTTGACCGGCCTTTCGTTGACCGATTTTGCCATCTGTGGTATCACTGATAGCATGAATCGCCGGCGTACAATGACAATCGCCCTGAGTTTGTTAGCTGTGCTTGTTGTCGCCAGTGGGGCCGTTGTCTGGAACTACGGACGTAATCACTACTGGTGGGGAGTGAGTGATGCCCAGGCCGTACTACTGGCCGACCCCATGGCAGCGCGTGATTTGGATGGGTTAAAACTGGTACGGGCAGAGGATGACGCAACAGTTGGTTTTCTTGGTAAATCATCAGGCCCAAGAGTAAGCCGTTGGTTCACTATTCGTGTCGATGCCGAAAAGACAGTAGGCGAGTTAGGGCAGTATGCTGAGAGCCATGGGTGGGTGGGTAATGACCTGAAAATACGACCCCTCAATTGGGTAGGCGATCGGCAAACAAGTCATGGTATGGCGTCGCTAATTATCACGGCTGATGAATCAAACGTGTCGGATAGCGGGGAGAGGATGTATGGTACGGTTGGTGTATTTATAACAGAGTAGTGAATAATGTGGAGTGGGAGAAAGTAAATGTATAATGCGAAGAGTATGGTGTTTTGTTGTCGTAGGGGTATGTGCGGCTATTGCTTGTGTGGGGGACGTAACTGGCAGGGTATCTGCGGCAGAACCTCAAAAAGCAGTGCATGTTACTTTGATAGGTGACTCATACTCAGCTGGTAATGGAGCGGGAGATTATTTTGGCGCTGACGGTGCATATAGAAGTCCGCATAACTGGGCAAGCATCTATGTTGATTGGTTAAAATCAAAAAAGATATCAGCAACTCTGGATAATCAGGCATACTCCGGATATACAACATCCAAGATTATTCAGGATATCAGTAAAGTTTCTCCTACCACTGACCTCATTATGCTGACCGCAGGGGGGAATGACGTGCATTTTGCAGATATTGTGAAACAGTGTTTTGCAGTTGGGTTTCGTGATTCGTTCTCGTGCAAAGAGAAAGTTGAGTCAGCCCATACGGAGCTTGGTAACGTATCGACCGGTATAACAAATATCTTCGAAGCGTTAGAGCGGCGGTTGACCGCGAGTGCGCAGGTAGTGCTCGTCGGATATCCTTTGCTTGCAACCGATGGCAACTACCAGCTTTTTGACTGCAAGGGCTCGTCATTTGGTATTGCGACCCATTGCGAGAGCTATGACGCAGGGGCGCAGATTCGCCGACTTGGTACAGAAGCGACAGCGTTGCAGCAAGCGACGGTCGAGCGTTGGAATAGTAGTCATCGACTGAAGGTACACTATGTGTCTGCACAGACAGCGTTTGACGGTCACGAACCGGATGGCAGAGCAACCATGCGTAATGACTATCGCTGGGTTAATGAGTTTCTTGAAACGCGTGGCCGCCGAGGAGATGATGGTAAAACTAGCTCTGATTTTAGCTGGGATTCCAATGAATACTATCATCCCAACCTTATAGGTCATGAGCAGGTTGCAAAACTTATCCAGCAGAAGGTTGGTATACCTTCAAATACACGAACCATCACGCCGACTGGTGAAGGGATAGATATTGTGTTTGTCATCGACACGACGGGTTCAATGGGGGGCTATATTGAGACAGTGAAGGGTAATGTGAGAAGTATCATTGATAAGACACTTGCGCAGTCTTCGAGCGCCCGATTTGCACTCGTTACGTATCGCGATAATCCGGATCGCACCGGCGACGTGAATGACTATGCGTCACGGCTAGACCTAGATTTCACATCAGATGGAGATGCGTTAAAATCTGCGCTCGCAACACTCTCGGCAGGCGGCGGCTGGGATATGCCTGAAACTGTGTATAGTGGAGTGATGAGGGCGACGCAACTCAACTGGCGGACAGGGTTGCGCAAAGTGGCTATTGTACTCGGCGACGCCCCACCGCTTGATCCCGAACCCTTTACAGGATATACAGCGAGTTCAGTAGCTGCTGTAGCGTACGCGGTTGATCCAGTAGAAATTTATGGTGTTGATGTTGGATTGCTGGCGTCGCGTGAGTTCACGGAACTTGTTACGGCTTCTGGCGGTGCAATCTACCAGGCGAATGGCGGCAATGTCGCGGACAGTTTTGTGACTGCCTTGCAGTCAAGTCTTTCAAAACCATTTGCTTGGTTGCAGGGGCCATATATTGGCAGAGTGGGTAGTACATTGACACTTGATGCACGGGCTTCGTATAGCATGGATAGTGAAATTGTGCGGTATGAGTGGGATTTTGACGGCGATGGCACATACGATGCAATAACGGCTGATCCTATGGTTGCCCATAGATTTATGACTGAGGCGTTGGGGGTCGTTGGTGTTCGCGTGACCGATGCGAGGGGTCTACAGGGGGTAGGGACGACCAGTATTATGATAAGTGACGATGGAGATACAACACCACGGTCTGTCGACAACTGTCCGGATGTTGCAAACTATGGCCAGGGCGATTATGACCAGGACGGAGTTGGTGATGCATGTGATCCCGACCCCGGCTATCCGACGACCGATAAATCTGGGGTTTACGACAGCGGAACGCTGCCTCGTCATGAGGCGCCGAAGGAGAGTATGTTAGCTACTCCAACTCAACCGGCCGTTGCGAAAAGCGTGAATGCACCTGTTGTTCTAGGCCTTGGAACAGATGGCTCAAATACGGTAGGTACGACACATCCGCTGACTGGTTCTCGGCAGGAGGTTGTAGCGCCGAAAGCGTCTTCGCCTTTAGTGGGGGCTGCCACTGGAGTGGCGGCTACTCAAGAATCGCAGACCAATCCCCTACTATTGGCCGCTCTGGCAACGGTTGGGGTAGCGAGTCTGGCAGTGGCTGTCTGGCGGCGGGGACGAATAAATCGGTAGAGCTCTCTTCGCACTTGGTATATAATTGGTATGATGAGTAAGCATGATTCTCGAGAATATGCGTCGTCAATAAAACAAAAAACTATGTTGTATCGTCAAAAATTTCTTCTGGCGCTTATCGAACTTAACGGCGGAGCGATGCACGCTACCCGTCTACAGAAGTATTCGTTTGAGTGCGCGCAACATTCGTCGAACGACATTTACCACTTTGTGCCGTTTACATACGGGTGTTACTCGTTTTGTCTTGCGGCGGAATTACGCACACTAACCCGCCGTGGGTATCTTGAGGAGTTGGTTGATGAACGCCATCATACTTGGAGGTTGACTAATGGGAGCAAGCCCATGGAGGGGATTACACCCGAGGACAGACTGCTGGCGGTCAATGTCAGCGCCCGGCTGTCGAAACTCAGTTCGGACGACCTGCTGCGGTACATTTACACAACGTATCCGTACTATGCGACGCGCAGTCGTGTGGCGGGGAATATTTTGTCAGATAAGCAGTTACGCGTTATAGAAACCATGCGTCCCAAGGACTGCGGAAAACTCCTTGCAACGGTCGGCTATGAAGGCAGGAGTCTTGACGAATTTTTAGACACACTGCTTCGTCACAACATACATGCTCTCGTTGATATTCGGAGAAATGCTTTTAGTATGAAGCGGGGTTTTTCGAAAGGACAGCTGCGGAATGCATGTGAAGAACTAGGCATTGCGTATGTCCATATGCCGGATTTGGGGGTTGCCTCGAAAGAGCGAAAACATCTTGAAACGGCCGATGACTACAGACGGCTTTTTATGAACTACCGACGGGCGTTAATGAAGCAGGCTGCGGTTCTTGAACCTGTTGAGAAACTTCTGGCGCAGTATACCCGCATCGCCTTGATGTGCTTTGAAAAGGATCCGGCGTTCTGCCATCGTTCATCATGCGTAAAGGTGTATCGTGCAATGCATCCTGACGGATATGACATGGGTGATATATAATCTAGAAAGTGAAGGTGCTACTCCTCGTTAAAACGTACCCTAGTCCGTCGATGAGATATAAGGAAACAGTGTGTTCTGCTGGCATGCTCGAGGATGGTACATGGGTGCGGATATATCCGCTTCCGCTACGGCTTTTGCCGAGTTATCGAACGGGTGCAATGAGCAAATACCATTGGTTCGATATGGACCTCGTGAAGAATACCAAAGACGAGCGTCCTGAAAGTTACCGCCCACGAGACCTCATGAGTTTTGACCTCTTGTCGCTAGGAAAACTGACGACTGGACGAGACAAGCAGTGGTCAGCGCGGCAAGAAATAGTCCTCAAGCAGCCGATATACACTACCCGTGCGCAGCTCATACATGATGCCTATGATGCAAACAAACTGACGTCGCTCGCCGTGTTCCAGCCAACAGATATCTTGCATGTTGAGGTGAAGGAGGCGACTGAAAGGGCGGCGAGTCCTAAAAAACAGACGTCGCTCAAGCAGGTCGATTTATTTGAAACGGCCGGGGACTTTGCGAGTTTTCCGTCTGTGCCGGTGGACTTCTTCTATGTGTTTACCGACGGTGAGGGCAAGCGTATGCGCATGAAGATACTCGACTGGGAAGCTGGCGCGCTCTACTGGAAAATGCTGCGAAAATACAACGGTAACCACAAGAAGGCCACTGCGAGTGTAGTGCGCAAGTTTGAGCACGGCCTTGTGGACGGCCGAAACGTTTATTTCTTTCTCGGGACGACCCTCGAGAACCATCGTAAAAAGGCGCCAAATCCGTTTACGATTATCGGTGTATTTTGGCCGCCTTCAAATCCTCAGGCATCGCTGTTTACCGACTATGTCCCATGACCCATGCATCGAGTAGCGAGGAGTTTGTGATAATTCTTACTGCTTTGTAGAAGGGAGCGCGGTATAGTGGGAGTAACGGTCGAGGTACGTGTTTTAATGAGCGCCGTGGGAGAAATGGTATGAGTCGGTATCTACCGACGTTTGAGACGAAAGCAGTTGATGGTAAAGTGCCTAAGCAATCAACAAGGAAAGGAGAAAGATAGTGCCGAGTCAAAAGATTGTCCCTAATCTATGGTGCAACAACAACGCAAAAGAAGTAGCGGAATTTTACGGTGCGGTATTTCCGAATAGCAGTGTTCACGCCGTGACGAATTACCCTAAAACAGCCGAGGAAGGTCTGGCGGATTTTCAGGCCAGCATGGCCGGTGAAATATTAACGATTGATTTTTCGCTGGCCGGCTATGAATTTACTGCGATCAATGCTGGTCCGGAATTTGTGCCAACACCGGCAAATTCGTTCATGGTCAACTTTGACCCAGGCCGCGACGATAATGCCCGGATGCAGCTTGAGGTATTGTGGAAGAAGTTAAGCGAAGATGGGGTTGTTCTCATGCCGCTGCAAAAATACGATTTCAGTGAATATTATGGCTGGGTGCAGGACAAACATGGAGTGAGTTGGCAACTCATACTCACCAA
>JBDHUL010000035.1:0-9016 GCA_039812985.1 Saccharimonadaceae bacterium (SeqCode) | reverse complement strand
CTGGATACACAACCAACATATCACGGCAGTACGAGTGACGCCGAAGGGAGTCCGGACAATGGCGGTCGAGGTGTTCTTGCGCGATAAGGACAAAGGACGCGCCGCCATAGAGCGACTCATTGAAACTATGCCGACGGGAAAAACCATGCTCGCACGCCCACTTGTTATCGAGCACATCGAGGCTTGGACGGATGACACCTGGCACCTGACTGTGACGGGTCAGACACCGCCGGGGCGAGAATGGCTTATTGAAGAATACTTTTTTGAGTCTGTTAAAAGTCTCGACGACGACAAGCCGAAAAGTGCTCGACTGCTCGCTCGTCCCCCTATGGTGCATATGGCCGACAGTACGGCCGACAAGCGATTCAAACGCGCCGTGCGAGTTACCCCAAAATAACGAATGAATCTCAAAAACGCTATAGGTAGTGTTTGTTTTTGAGGACATACACTATAGGTATGAGATTGATGGCTATTCCGACAAGTAGACCAGGTATAAACCAAACGAGCATGTCGGTGAGGACTTCGGCTGTATGGGTCACGAGGTACGTTGTAGTTACGACGGTAGCATAGAGAAATGGCACGAGTATGACGAGGTGGCATACGGCGAACGCCCAGTCGGCCCATGTATGGGTTGTTGTCTTTTCCCGTTGAAAAAATATCAGTAACTGAAGTGCTCCGCGGAGGAAAAAACCAGCTACAGCGATGAGAAACGGCGTCATGATGAGCGGTGCGAGGTCTGGGAGTACTGGTCCATGCGTCACCATAAAGGTGGCAAATGCAAGGACGAGCGTGGTATGGATAATCTCCCAGGACGCCGAAGGGTATAGTTCTGTTTTGGTAGAGCTAAGCCGCCAAAAGCTCATGATCGTTTCATATCCGAAGCCGACTGCGTAAAGAACAAGAAGCGTGATGAGCAACCCGTAGAGGAGTTCGGTCATACAGTACCTCTTTCTTCCTTTTTACGAGCGTGCTTTAGTGCGGCCGGGAGGGCAACGCCGGTAGCGATCGTCAGCAGAACGAATAGTATAGGAAAGGCGTAGCCGAACGCAAGGATGTGTGGATTTTGGGTGAAAGCGTTTTTGGTCAGCAGTATCCCATATATGGCAAATGGCTGCCGCCCAAGCTCGGCCATAACCCACCCCAGCTCAACAGTGACAAATGCCGCTACACCCGCGACCGGTAGGAGCCTCCAAGCGATGTTTCGGAGCATTTTAAAGCGTCGCAGTCGTGGCCACTCGAGGGCAAGGAGGCCTAGAGGTAGAACGAGAGTGAGGATGGCAGTAAACATTTTTATATCAAATAAGAGGTGGGTGACGAGTGGCGGCCAGAGTTCGCGCGGCGTCTCGTTTAGCCCCTCGACTTCCCCGCTCGCCGAACCAGTGGCAAGAAAACTAAGCAGCGATGGGATTTCAACGGCGCCTTCGGCACGTCCGGTCGATTCGTTGTACTCACCTCCCACTCGAAAAGCGGCGTTTCGTTCGGTGTTTATTTGCAATTCATAGGCAGCAAGTTTTTGCGGATTGACGGCGGCGAGATTTTTCGCTGAGAGGTCGCCAAAAACCGCCGTGAGACCGCCCATGAAGAGACCGACCGCTGCTAGTCTAAGTGCAAGATATCGGGCAGTTGAGCGGTCAGAGGTTTTTTTATGCCGCATATAGCGTATGGCGTACAGGCCGCCAACGACAAGGGCGACAGTAGTAAGGTACGAAAGTATGGAGTGAAACACGGTCACGAAACTTGTTGACGTAAACAGCGCGGCTGGAAGGTTAACATTGACCGGCATGCCCTGTTCCCAGCGAAATCCCGTCGGCTGATTCATCCAGGCATTGACGAGCGTGATAACAACGGCCGAACCGAGCGACCCGATGACGGTTCCGAGGCCTATAAACCAGTGTGCATACCCTTTTATGCGCCCCCAGCTCAGCACATACCACGATAAAAAGGCTGCTTCAAGCAGGAAAAAGTACCCTTCGAACATAAAGGCTGGCCCAACGACGCGGCTGGTAATGGACATGAACTGCGGCCAGACGAGAGCCATTTGTACGGCGATGAGCGTGCCTGACACGATGCCAGTGACGACAAAAACAGCGGCGGCAATTGTCCAGCGGCGGACTTCTGCCAGCAACTTTGCGTCGTTTCGGCGAAGGGCAAACAACTCAAACAAACTGATAAGCAGCGGTAGCCCGATTCCTATCATGACAAAAAAAATATGAAACCCGAGTGAATCGCCAATGAGGACGCGAGCCGCTGTTTCTTGCATATATTGTACCTATTGTCTCCCCTTATGCTTAGTATGGTGTATTATAATCCCATGATGAAAATGAAGAAAGCCCATTTGCACCGCGTGTTGGTGGTTGGCGGTGGTTTTGGCGGCGTGAAAACAGCGCTCCAACTTGCGAAAAATCCTCGCTGCAACGTGACTCTCGTGTCGGACAAGGACAGTCTCGTGTACTACCCGCTCCTTTATGCGACCGCTACCGGAGCTGCCAGAAAGATATCGAGCATTCCGCTTGCGACAATATGCGCACATACAACCATTCGCGTCGTCCGCGACACGATCGTCGGTATTGATGATGGCCGAAAGATTGTCGTCGGTGAGTCTGGACAGTATGAGTACGACAGCGTTGTGTTTGCGCTCGGCGTGGTGACAAATTATTTTGGCATAGAGGGGTTACAGCGCTACAGCTGGAGTATAAAGTCGCCTGAAGGTGTTCAAGCCTTTCGCCGGCACTTGCACGATGAACTTGTTGCCGAAAGACACTTTGACAAGCACTATGTGGTGGTCGGAGCCGGTCCTACGGGTGTAGAACTTGCCGCCTCGCTCAAAGACTATTTGCTCCGAGTTGGTGCTCGTCATGGCCTCAGGCAGCACAACGTGAACATTACCCTTGTCGAGGCTGCCTCCCGCGTACTCCCGCGTATGAGTGAGCGTTCATCACGGGCCGCCCTGAAGAGGCTCCGTCGGTTGGGTGTCCACGTACTTCTTGGAACCGCAGTGAAAAAAATGGACGACGACACGCTTGTCGTCGGAGAGCGTTCTATTGCTACTGAAACGGTGGTGTGGACATCCGGGGTTGCGAACCATCCGTTTTTTGCAGCCCATCCCCATGTTTTTCATCGCAACGAACGCGGGATGGTTGTTGTTAACGAATATCTTGAAGCAGCACCGCACGTATTTGTCATCGGCGACAGTGCCGCAACCAAATATGCAGGGCTTGCTCAGACGGCCCTGCGCGATGCGCATGTTGTGGCGCGTGTCATCGAGGCTGGCCTGCGCGGTGTGTCGCCGCCAGTCTATACACCAGCCCAACCGATATCAGTTGTGCCGGTTGGACATCACTATGCTGTTCTTGAACACGGAAGTCTTCGGTTGCGCGGCTTTCTCGCGTCAGCACTGCGTAAATTAGCCGACTTTATTGGTTATAACGATTTGCTGCCGTTTCGTGAGGCTGTCAGTCTGTGGCTCAGTGAACGCCAGGCGGAGGAGCTTGACTGCGAGTTATGTCAGAAAAACAACAACCCTTCAAGAGTTGCGCGGACATCTTGAGGGGTATATACTAAAACCGTAACCAATATCAAACAATAAGGTTGGAAGGCTCAGCAATTGAAAATATTGATGCTCGGGTGGGAGCTGCCTCCACACAATAGCGGCGGGCTTGGCGTGGCATGCTACCAGCTGTCAAAAGCATTGGCGTCTTACGGCGTTCAGATAGATTTCGTACTGCCCTCGACCACTGAGTCGCATGACATCGATTTTATGAACGTGTTGCCAGTGACGGCAACGCAGAAAAATCACCGTGAGGTTTACAAACTAAGCTATGCCAACAAAGATATCAGCGCTATACAAAAAATCCAAGCCGACTATAAAGCCTATGTCGAACACTACCTTTCAACGCACGAAAAGCCCCATGTCATCCATGCCCATGACTGGCTCACCCTCGATGCGGGTACGTATGCTAAGCAGCTGAGCGGTGTGCCCCTGGTAGCACATGTCCATGCTACCGAATTCGATCGCTCAGGTGGCGGCTATGGCAACCCGTTCATTCATGAGGTCGAACAGCACGGGCTACTCATGGCCGATAGGATTATAGCCGTGAGCGACTACACCAAGCGGCTCATCATGAAGACATACCATATACCAGAGGACAAAATAGACGTGGTGCACAATAGCTTCACCTACGAGTCGCTATCGGCGGCCGAGCATGTGTCGTACCGCTACCTCGATATGCTCCACAGTGATGGTATAGCTATTGTGGCGGCAGTAGGACGGTTGACGCTTCAAAAAGGACTCATGCAGTTTCTTGACGCTGCCGCAAAAGCTTATTACCGCTACAATCGACTGGCCTTCGTGGTAGCGGGAAGCGGCGAACAGCGTGATGAGCTGATTGCCCGAGCTGCCGAGTTAGGGGTGGCCGAGCAGGTTATTTTTACCGGTTTCGTCCGTGGCGCTGCGTGGCGGCAGTTGTATGAAGTGGCCGATATGTTTGTGATGAGTTCCATTTCGGAACCATTTGGCATTACGGCTCTCGAAGCCGCAGCACATGGTACGCCGGTTATCATGACGCGTCAGTCTGGAGTTGCCGAGGTGCTTACTCATTCGCTCAAGTATGACTACTGGGACACCGATCGCCTGGCAGATATCATGGTGAACGTTGCATCATCGCAGGGTCTCAGGCGCGCAATGGTTGATAATGCAAATACTCAACTTGGCCGGCTGAGTTGGTCGCAAATGGCCGAACGATGCCTGAATGTCTACCACGGCGCCACGAGGGGAGCTATCCATGCGTGATATCGTGTTCTACCTCCACCTGCATCAGCCCAAACGCGTACGACCATACAGTATATTTGATATTGGTGAGCGGCACGACTACTTCTCGTCATACGACGAAACAACAGACAACGCGGCGATTTTTGCTAAAGTTGCCCACAAATCCTACCGACCGATGATGGCTCTGTTGAAACGACTTATTGAGACCATCCCGCAGTTTTCGGCCAACGTGAGTATTTCGGGCGTGTTCCTTGAACAATGCGAGCAATACGACCCGACGCTTCTTTCTGAGCTCAAGGAGCTGGTGGCGACTGGTCGGATTGAGCTTGCGGCCGAGACGTACTTTCACAGCCTGGCGTTTTTCTACAGTCGGTTCGAATTTGAAAAACAAGTCGCGATGCACCGCGAAGTGCTGGCGAAACATTTTGGCGTCGCACCTACCGTATTTCGCAATACCGAACTGGCCTACAACAACGATCTCGGCCGCTGGGCTGAAGAAGCTGGATATAAAGCGGTGCTTACTGAAGGATGGGATCCGGTACTTAACTGGCGCAGTGCTCACTATCTGTACTCGCCGGTGGGTACGACACGTACCGCGTTGTTCTTGAAGGATTATCGTCTTAGCGATGATCTGGCGTTTCGTTTTTCCAATCGCCAGTGGAACGAATGGCCGCTCACCGCCGACAAATACCGCAGCTGGATCGATGCCTTGCCGGAAGAAGAGAAACTAGTCAATCTGTTCATGGATTTTGAGACGTTTGGTGAGCACCAGTGGGCTGAAACGGGGATATTTGACTTTGTTGAAGGGTTCTTCCGTAACTGGTGCGAGAGCGGCAATCGCGCTGTCACCTTTTCACAGGCGCTCGAAACGCATCGTATTCACGACGCAATTGATATGCCTAACACGGTCACTTGGGCGGACAACGAGCGTGACTTGTCGGCTTGGGTTGGTAACGCCATGCAACAAGAAGCTGTTCGAGCGGTCTATGCTATCGAAGACAATGTGCTCCGTACTGGTGACGAACAGCTTATTCATGACTGGCGTTTGCTTCAGACCTCAGATCATCTCTACTATCTTTCAACAAAATGGTTTGACGACGGCAATGTTCATGCGTACTTTAGCCCCTACGCTTCACCATATGACGGTTTTCTCTGCTACCTAAATGCGATCCGCGATATTCGGTATCGTGTATTTGCTAGTGGCGAGCGGGGACTCAAGCAGCATGGCTAGATTGCTAACCTTTGGCAACGGGCATTTCCATGTTGGTCTGGACGTGCATGGACTCGTGAGTGATGTGTACTACCCCTATGTGGGGCTTGAGACCCATGTGCCTCCGGGAGGACTGAACCACAAAATTGGAATACATGTCGATGGTCGGCTGACGTGGCTTGACGACCCTGGGTGGGACGTGCGGGCGCATTACCATGCTAAAACGATGGTTGGAGAAACGGTGCTTCGCAACATTGAACTTGGCCTGAGGGTCGAGCTCACTGATGCCGTTGATTGCAAAAAAGATGTGTTCGTGCGATCGATTCATGTCATCAACGAACGTAACCAACCGCGGCGGGTCACCCTTTACGCGCATCAGGTATTTATGATCAGCGATGCCGCTTCAAGCGACAGCGCTCAGTATCGCCCCGATATGCCCAGTATTATGCACTACAAGGGACGGCGGGTATTTATGGCAAGCTTGTTTCAGGATGAGCATTTTTTTGATGACTATAGTATTGGTCATTACGACGCGGCAACGGGTGCCGGTACGTACCGCGACGCCGAAGATGGCACGCTTGAAAAAAATACCGTCGAAAACGGTCAAGTTGACTCCATTTTCGGCCTGGTAATCGATATAGGCGCGTATGATTCGGTGCGAGCTTCATATGTGCTCGTTGCGGCGCAGCAGGTATCTGACGCTGAGACGGTATTTCAAAGCGTGCTCTCGCAGGGGTTAACCCACTATCTGACCCGTACTGCTACCTACTGGCGAGATTGGCTTGGGCGCAGTTGGCCGATAAACCTGTTGCCACCACATGATGCGCAGATGTTTGAAACGTCGCTTATAACGATCGCGGCGCACATCGACGAACGTGGAGCGGTCATGGCGAGTCTTGACAGTAGTTTGCGCAACCATCCGCAGGACGATGCGTACAATTTCTGTTGGCCTCGTGACGCGTTTTATGTATTGTGGCCGCTTGTACGGCTCGGCTATCATGATGAGTTGCTTCGGTTTGCTGACTTTGCGTCGAAAAGTATACATGAGGACGGGTTTTTGTACCACAAATACCGCGCTGACGGGTCGCTCGGTTCGACATGGCTACCCTATGTACACCCAGACGGTAGCGTACACCCGCCTATACAGACCGATGAAACGGCCGGTGTGTTGTTCCTGCTTGGTCAGTACTATCGCCAAACAAACGACCAGGCCTTTGTCGTAAACTACTATGCCCCGCTTGTTGAGCCCATGGCTAACTTTTTGGCGGGATATGTTGACGGCGAGGGTCTTCCAAGGCCGTCGTACGGTCCATGGGAGCATCATTTCTTGACGCATACATATACGACCGCCTTGACTTATGCTGCTCTTGTTGAAGCGGCCGAACTAGCCGATGCCTACGGTCGTACGGCTGACGCTGAACGCTGGCGCCGTGCGGCAAGTGCTATGCAACGTGCCAGCCGTTGTTTTTATAACAGCGATGAAGCATACTTCTACAAAGGTTTCTCGCGTGCCGAAAACGGCGAGAAGATGTTTGATACAACGCTTGACGTGTCGAGCTTGTATGGGGTCTTTATGTTCGGATTATTCGACATCGACGATGAAAGCGTGTCTGGCGGTCTTGAGACCGTGAGGCGCCGGTTGGGTAAGGACGGGTTGTTCAGCCGGTTCGAGGGCGATGATTACTTTTCAACACCCGATTCTCCAAACCTCTGGCCAGTGGCCAGTCTGTGGATGGCGCAAATTGCGCTCGAGCGTGACGAAGTTGAATTAGCTCGTCAGAGCATTGATGCTGTACGGCAGCTGGCACTGATCTCTGGCGTGTTGCCCGAGCAAGTGCGCCGCGATCAGACACCTGTTTCGCTGGCCCCACTGGTATGGAGCCACGCTGAACTGGTCAGTACGCTGATCGATCTGACCCAGGTGAAAAAGGCCGCAGTATGAAACACGTACTTAAAAGAACCATGTCCTTTCTGACGCTCCGACAACTTCGTCAGTTCATTGGTAACTCGGCTGTGATGCATAAGTTTGCCGACCGTTACGGCCTGGTGTATTTTGGGAGCATTGAGCCAGAAGACGAATCGCGCTTGGTCAAAGGGATTACCCTGTCGAACACCTACCGAGACGCGCACTATCTCGTCGGAACGGCCCATGGACGTGACATGATTTTTTTGCAGCGCAGCGACATACTTCGGTCGGCTTTGCACAAACGCCGCGAACACTATACGTGGAATATACTCGCCTTTGACCTTGCGCCGCATCTGCGACTGCCACATATATATATTGAAGGCCGCTCGCGGCATGGACATGGGTTTTACGAGATGCTCGCGATGAAAAAGCGAGAGTTTGCCGAATTACCGCTGCAATTTTTAGCGCAGTATGATCCGTTGTTTTCTCGGCGTTTTATGGTGCATCTTCCGGCGTCAGCAGTGACCGAGTTTTCTCAACTCGTGAACCCTGAACGCGCGGCTATTGTAGCGCACCACTTCCATATGTTTGACTATGAGTTCCTAGGCGACATGCTTTATGTGTATGTTCTGTCGCCCCACCCTACGCTGTCTCAACTCGAGCTTATGCTTCAGGCAGGTGTGTGGTTGGCTGGGGAATTAGAAAAGGCCAGTTGTTAGGGTCAGCAACCAGTAGCATTGAAACAACCCTCATTTCTGAGGGTTGTCTACTGATCGGCTTCTATCGTTCTAGCTCTTTCTCGCTTTGACTTCATTGCGACCGAGGTTCTTTTTCGTTTCCTCGTATACTTCGTGCTTGCGTGTGATCGGGTCGTACTTTTTGAGAGCAAGTTTCTCGGTGGTCGTCTGGGTATTCTTTACGGTATAGTACGTCCGGTGCCCAGACGCCTTCGACACCAAACCAACCAACTTTCGTTTCGTATTCTTCTTTGCCATAATTATCAGCTATTGTACCACAGGATTAACAGAGAGTAAACACTGACCTGCTCAAATTTCTATGTAAATACACTCAATAAACTTTTCAAATCTTAATCAAATCTTAAGGTGCCACCCTATCATCTGAGGAAATGTAC
>JBDHUL010000034.1:0-9265 GCA_039812985.1 Saccharimonadaceae bacterium (SeqCode) | reverse complement strand
ACCTATTTTAGCACGAAGTGCTAAAGCTTAGTGTCAGGACAACTGTCGGCTCTTCGACCTGACTCTGAAGATAGATATTCGTTCGTTCTGGATCGGCACCAGCGGCTAGGAATGAGCGCACCGTATCGAGGCGATTAGCGTTTACTACGTCTGGTTCTTGGTCGGTCAGGCCGTGAAGATCGGCAACAAACAGATTAATCGAACCTTCGAAGTTATCTTGCATTTCGACAACCGGTTTCATTGCACCGACATAGTTTGCGATTGTCAGCTCTCCGGTAGGTCGTATACCTGTTACGATTCTCTCTTTCACCGCTCTCCTCCCTCGATGTATTTACCAAGTGATGCTATGCATAAAACAGCGTCACCATCCATAAAGTTAATCCTACGATAGAACTCCTCGTCGTCTACATGCGTTGGCTTTTCTCCATAAAGAGGCGCATGGTTATAAAATCCTCGTGAGATGGGGTATTTGCCACCAATTTTATCAGTCAGTGCCCTGCCAAGCTTTTGAAACTTTTCTGGAATCGTAGGGTCTGTCTCTTCAAGCAGTTTTGGATAATAGTCTAGTAATGTCGGCAAAGAGATGCCTGAGCGGTACATCCTTATCGACTGCGTACGAAATGCAAAGTAATCTGGGTCACTTTCTTCAATAGCTAGTTTATTTACTCTTTTTGCAATTCCTATACCCTGATGTTTTGGCTCAATCTGCACTCCTGAGAGATACAAAAGTTGTGAATCATCCATTGTCATTAGCCTATAGACAGCAAAGCCTGCTAGCTTGCTTCTAGATGTCTTAACACTATACTGTATCTCAGCTCCGTCAATGTGCTCATCAACATCTCTCCTGAGACCATCAGTGTCCTCAAGGCAAAATCCAGCTGCCGTAATGGCATATGTAGCCCCCCTATCTTCATCGCTAATACCCCTTACTATACTAAGGGGCTCTCTTTCTACACCGGAACCATTAATCACTTCAAACACCCTTCACTCCAATTCTTCACCTGTTAGTATTTAGCTACAAAATATTACATTAACAGTAACTCGGTCAAATATCATGTCTCTGTGTGTATCCTTATGGCGGATGTGTATCTTGCTAGGAAGCCTTTATATCCTATATAATTGATCTCTCCAATTAGTACAGGATAATATTTAAGCTTATCGCTCAAGCAGAGATTTTGCTCACCTTCTACATCGGCACTATCAGGTATAGTATCACTTACATGGAAAATGGTCTTATTTCTAAAATGCCCGTAGTCAGCTTCGCATAACCCCTCAATGATATTTACGACGATTTGCAGCGCCTTATCTGTTTTGGCAAAATCTTCATTGAACTCAAGAGAAAAACTATTTTGGACACTACCAATCAATGACCTAGATACTGACGGAAACTCCATTTTTACGACATTATCAGTAGGCGTAAACGTAAGTGCTCTGGCTACGCTATGGTTATAGTCCGCTATGATTGGTATAAAATCTATGTCAGCAGTAGTTGTATGGATATCAATGACAAAATCATATTTCTTAGATAGTTCAAGCACCTTTACTGCACGAATTTCTTCGTATGATTTAGGCGAAGGAACATTATATGAACGATTCATATCAGTCTCGCAAAAGCGAATATTTTTTTTATAGGCTTTCGGATTAGCAATTATACTGTCTACGCTAGGAAATCTATTCTTACAGTATTCAATAACATGTGCGCCGAAAACTTCATTACCATGCTGCAGTGCAACTAACAATATATTCATCATTCACTCTCCAATTCAATTATCTTTTTCTGTATGTATATAGAGAAGTAGCCTTTGTACTTCTCTTGTAGTTCGGGATTTTTCCAGTCATCCGATGTAACGACACTTCGACAATTCTTTGACACGCAATTGCACATAAAATTGAAGTACTTATTCTGATACGCAACTACATAATCACCGGTCAATTCTTCACCAAGCTCAATATCACGCATGGCAGTAGTATCTATCTGACCGCAAATACCGACATTCGGCGAGCATGAATGGTTGATGCCGATCATCACTCCTTTTGCCTCTGATTCACTTTTTGGAGCAAGAAAAATAGTATCGCCAACTTGCAGCCCTGCGGCTTTGCACTCGTCTGGAAGTTTATTAAAATCACCCGTCTCAAGCAGATAGCCGCCTTTGCATGCGATTACCTCATTTTTCGCTATTTTCTCAATTGCAAATAGCCCCTCTCCATGAATTGAGCTTTTGCGAAGTTCAACTTTGGGCGAAACCCAAGATTTTACGATCATATCCACCATACAATTATAGCCTAGTGTTAAAATCCAGTAACGCTTTTTATATCACGGAGTATTTTTTCGGCGTTACGCTCGGCCGTGTCGGCATTGTAGCGCAGGGCACTCTTGATGTCATCATCATTGATTTTCTGGCGTTCAGCCTGAAAGCTATCTAGAAATTGCTCGGTCAGCTCGCCCCATGTTCGCTTAAAGTCTCCCATGACTGCCTTGCCAGCAACGTGAGCCAATTTTAATCTCCGTAGTTCATCAAGTGTTGCTTCGTCGTCTGTCGTTGCTTCGGCTACTCTGAAATGGCTTTCGATAATCGTGTTCCACTCCCCAGATTGAGCAGTCGTGCTTGATTGTATTTTTGCCTTTGCTCGTTCCGGGTCATCTGATAATAGAATTGCCTGAGCAGGGTTACTAGAAGCCATCTTGGATTTGCCGTCAAGACTCAGAATCCGAAGAGCATTGATTGATAGAAGCTGCGGTTCAACAAGCACGCTTGTACCAAACTCTCGGTTGAACTTTCTGGCTATCTTACGCGTCAGCTCTACGTTTGGAGCTTGGTCTTCTCCGGCAGCAACTACAGTCGCCTCTTGCGCATAGATATCGGCAGCCATTAGTGCCGGGTAACTAAGCATGGCTAAGTTTGCCTGATTTACATCCTCACCGTTACGTAAGCTTGCTCTCATCATCTCCTTGAGCGTAGGTATTCTTGATAACTCACCAACATTAACATAAGGAGCAATCCTATTTGCTATTGGCACAACAGATGTCTCTACGTCACTTTGCATATAAATGTTTGTTCGTTCAGCATCTATGCCAAGTGCCATACAATCTTTGACAATATCGTGACGATATTCGGCGACATCACGAGGATTCTTGTCAGTAATCCCGTGAATATCTGCGACAAATAGATAAAGGTCATTATTTGGGTCGTTTTGTATCTCAAGTGACGGCTTGATCGCCCCGACATAATGACCGATCGTAGCTTCATTTGTTGGTCTAAATCCGCTAATTACTCGTGTTCTTTCAAATTCTGCCATTATAAAATCCCCTTGTATAGTTTTTAGAAATGCTAAGTGATTTGTTCTTCTTGGCCGCCTGACGGCCAAACAATGCCTCGCTCGTGTAGCTCTTTTTGTACTGCTCGACTTCCACGCATTATAGCTTGGAAAATGTTGCGCATTTCATCTTGGGGAACGACACCACCGTCATTCGTCTCTTCTATTTTTCGTAGCACTTGCTCTTCACGAGAGCCGACGAAAATCGGTAAGCCATGCTCCATCTTGATACGACCAACTTCGAGCGCGACCGCCGAACGGCGGTTGATGAGCTCCACCAACTCGCGGTCAATCATGTCAATCAACTTTCGCTGCTCGTTGAGTAAAATTTCATGCTGGGGGATTTTTGGCTGCTCCTGCTCCACTTCGGTCTCCGTACCTCAATATGTCAATATAAAAGAAATTGTATAATATTCGCAAGTAAGAAGCAAATGAAGCGAAGCGGGGTGAGCGGCGGGACTTACTTCAGTACTTCGTGCTAAAACGGGCTCGAGCGTGGGCGTAAAAACTCAACAAAACAAAACGAGCGCATCAATCCTGCGATAATATGAGCGCACTACAACCAACAAGCGGTAGGTCAATGGTCTGGTTGGCGTCTGTGTCCGTCATCATAACAAACGACTCGGCGGAATCTGTCCGGTAGCCATCCCACGACGAATTGAAGCGCACCGTCCACCGTCCAGCAACGGGTACCCAAAGACGATAGTCGTCAAAATCACCGTCGCCAAAATTGAGCACAACATACACATCATCCTGCTTGCCACCATTCAACCAGCGATGATACGCATAGACTGAGTTTGTCGCATCAACATGGAACAAGTGGGTATTCTGTCCGGCGAGGCCAGCCGTGTTATTGTAGGCATTGAGCCGTAAGTCAACCAAATGCTGATGTGCCGTCACAATACCACTAAACTGTTCGGCTTTCGACCATTCGAGCGCTTTCCAGGTGCTAAAGTCACCGTCTTCCATAAACTCCTGACCCTGCACGAGCATGGGAACACCCGGTGCAGTAAGCGTCACCGTACTCGCGAGCAGCGTATACTGCCGCGCCCGCGCACTTTCCCCATTACCTGGCTGGACAGCTTCATTGAGGCGGACTTGTCCGTTTGCCGCCGTATCATGCGAGTCAGCAAATATCACTTTCTGAAAACAATCCCCGTTGTAGTCTGCGGTCAGTTCCTGTGTAAAGTCGACAGGGAAGGGTACGGGTAATCCAGACATTGCCCGCAAGCTGTGCGGAAAATTCAAACCCCATTGGGCATCAAATCCACAGCCGCCATCGCGAACTGGCCGCGTCAGATACGAATTGACCGAACAATCTTCCGCTATCATCATCGCCCCGGGATTGACTTTATGGGCAAGCCGCGTCATTGCCCCCAGCAAGCTCCAAGCCTCAGCTATGTCATGGGCTGGATCGTCATTTTGCCCCCACGTATTGCGCATATATATTGTCGAATCCAGTCGCAGCCCATCGAGGCGGTACTCGCCAAGCCACATGACGATATTGTCCAGAAAGAACTGCCGAACCTCCGGACGACCATAATCCGGTCGTGCCCCCCAGGGCGTATCGCCCCGTTCGTCGTTGTAAAAGTAAATGCCGCCGCGACCATTTTCGCTCCAGCCATCGAACTGCCACAGGTCAGTGTTGCCAAAATGGTTGTACACCACATCGGCAATAACCCCTATGCCACGCTGGTGCGCTGCTCTAATAAATTCCATAAGGCCAAACCGTCCGCCATACGACGGTTCGACGGAAAATATATGGCTTGTACTATACCCCCAGCCGTGATCGGCCGCCATAGTCGTCACCGGCATGAGTTCTATCATATTTACCCCCAAGTCGCGAAGGTAATCTAGTTTTTCTATGGCGCTCGCAAATGTCCCTGGTGTCGATGCATCTGGACGGTTGAACGTCCCAATATGTAGTTCGTAGTAAACTTGATGTTCTTTGGGCAATGGCATGAACAGGTCATCACCCCAATCAAAATCATGAGCAGCTACCACCGACATACCGCCCTCAGCCGCCGTTATGACACGGGCACGCGGGTCGTTCTTACGAAGTAGTCCATGCCCGGTATCGATGAGGTACTGGTAGCTAAAACCGGCCTCGGCACCGTCAACAAATACCGACCAATACCCGTTACCATCGCTCGTCATACTGTGTCCGCTGGTGTCGTACGTTGTCTCGACCACCTGAACGCTTACCGCAAACGGTGCCCAGACGCAAAACTGCACGCCACCACGCTGAACCGATGCCCCGAGTCCTTTTTTTACTTGGTACTTCATCTCCCACCATTATGAGAGCATAAGCAGAATTTGTCGAGTTTGGGGTTGTTTATTCGTGTTTTATCGTAATGCGTTTGAGCCACACTGGACCCCACCAACTCGCACGGCCAAACAGTTGCATGACTGCCGGAACAAACACAATTCGTACGAAAAATGCATCGACCAGCACCGCCACCGCTAGCCCAAGGCCTATCTGTTGGATGATGGCAATGTGCGACAGTGCAAACGACGCCACCACGACAAACATGAGTAGTGCCGCCGACGTGATAATGGGGCCGGTTTTAGCCACCCCTTCAACAATAGCTTTGTGAGCATCGCCGCTTGTGTCGTAGAGCTCGTGTATACGGCTGTACAAAAACACAGCGTAGTCCATGGATAGTCCAAATGCGATGACAAAGATAAGTATCGGTATGGACAATCCAAAACCACCAGATACATTCATGTGTAGCACGTTTGCCAGCCAGCCGTACTGGAACACCATGATGAGCACGCCGAGTGATATAAACAGCGCCAGAGAATTTACGATGACCGCCTGGAGTGGTATAACAAACGATCCAAGCGACAGGCTAAGCACTACGACCATCGCCAGTACCACGACCATGACCGCCACTGGTATCAACCGGACGTACACATCCATCGTCTCCTGAGAGCGGGTTGCTTCACCCGACAGACGAAGCGTCACGCCATCACCATAAGACGCATTCCTTATACGGTCAAGCAACGTCTTTGTGCGGCCATCGTTTGGGTCATATTGTGATACGACATGCAGCACCGCATTGTTACCTTTGACATATTGAGCAGCCTGCTTTGCGGCCACTGCCGCCAGTTCCGGACTCTGCATCTTCAGCCCCTCCAGCACATATGGCAACGCTGCACAATCCGGTTGTCCGACAGTCGGCACGTACGCACCTTGGACACTTTCTACGCCGTCAATGTTCTGGGCTGTTTGCGCCAACTGGCAGACCTGCGCCACGCTCGGTGAACGGTCAAAGTGAGCCAGAATAGTAACGGTCGGCGCCTTAACCGCAAAACGTTCATCCATGACTTTACCGACATGATACGCGCTCTGGTTGCTCGGCAGAACGTGCCAGTCAAAACTCTTCACCGCAAAGTCTTTCACAGGCCACACCAATGCCGCTATACCCACAATCCCTGCAATGAGAAACATCACCGGACGCTTTGTCACCGCAACCGCCAACCGATGCCATCCTTTTGACAATGTTTTGTGCTGCTTTATTGACCATTTATCGATAGTTTTCCCCATAAGCTTGAGGGCGGGTGGTAGTAACACAACTGAAATAAACACCGCAACCGCAACCGATGCCGCTCCGCCTATGCTGACGCTCTTCATAAATCCAACCGGGAAGAGTAGGAGCGACAACAGACACACCATAACCGTCAGTCCGCTAAAGAACACGGTACGACCGGCCGTTTGTTGCGTTTTTTCAGCGGCAACGTCCGGCGCTTTTTTGGCATGAAGTTCATCACGGAACCGATTAACCATGAGTAGTGAATAATCTATCGAAAGCCCTACGCCCAGGATTGTGATAACGTTAAGCGTATAGGTGTCTATGGGCACAACATAGTGTATAAGCCGCGCCACCGCGAGTGCTCCCGCTATGGTAAGCCCGCTCATTACCAGCGGCACAGCCGCAGCAATAGGGCTTCGGAAAAACCAGAACAACAGAAGTGCCAGTATCGGCAGGCTAATGAGCTCGGCATGTTCTAAATCTGTTTTAGCCTGCTCCTGAGTTTGTTGCTGTCCGACCAAACTACCACCCAGGGACACGTCAAAGACATCGCTGCGCGCGTCCTTCGCAAAGGCCGTTGCCGTATCGTACTGCGTCGTTTTGTCGCCGTCCAGCGCTACCACCGCATAGGTGTCGCGTTTGTCCCGCGACACAAACTGATCAGCACCGGTCGTATAGTAGCTATGTATACTTTTTGCGCCGAGTTTGTCGAGCAATTTTGTCGCTTCTGCGGCGTAAGCAGTAGATGTAACGTCGCCGCTTCTGTTTTTGGACTCAAACAACACGATAATCTGCTCAGCTTCGCCATCGCCAAATATGCGTCGGACTTCGGCATTTGTTTGCGCCGCTGGCGTATCGTCTGCAAAAAAGTTATCGTTGGCGCCACCAAGGTTCTTAAACAATCCCAGACCGAACCACCCTCCGAGTATGAGTATCGCCACTCCAAAAAATAACACTACGCTAGCTCGGCGCACCAAAAATTTTCTCATGTATTCCATGCACCTATGGTATCACGCCCTTAGGGTATCATCCCAGAACGACAAAATACCGCTATCTTACAATAAATGTCAATGCTTGTCCGGCTTTACCAGCACGACCGGTGCGGCCAATACGGTGCACGTAGTCTTCGTACTGCTTGGGCGGGTCAAAGTTGATAACGTGCGACACGTTGGGTATGTCTAGGCCACGGGCGGCGACATCAGTCGCCACCATCACGCGAGCTTCGCCGGTTTTGAAACTACGCAGTGCGCGTTCGCGCTGGGCCTGAGACTTGTTGCCGTGGATTGCAACCGCGGTCAAGTCGCTTTTCGACAGTTTGTCCGCGAGGCGCTGCACGCCGTATTTGGTTTCGCCAAATACGATAACTTTTTCGAACTCGTCACGCTGCAAGAGTTCTGTGAGTAATTCGATTTTGTGTTCCTTGTCTCGCACATGCATGACATCCTGTTCGATGTGATCATTCGTGGCGTTCTTAACAACGGATACCGTGAAGGGATCCTTTGTAAACTCTTCCACCACATTTTTGACCTCACCCGACATGGTGGCACTGAAGCAAAGCGTTTGCCGCGACGCCGGAAGCTCACTGCCTATGAGGCGTATGTCTTTTGAGAACCCCATATCGCACATACGGTCGGCTTCATCGAGAATAAACGTGTTGACGTTTTGCAGACGAAGTACCTTGCGCGACATAAGGTCCTTTATGCGTCCCGGCGTTCCTATGACCACGTGCGGGCCGCGTTGTATGTGTTGTATCTGGCGTCCAATGTTTGCACCGCCAACAACCAGTGTCGAAAATAGTTTTTGACCAGCAGCAAATCGCTTAAAATCATCGTCAATCTGTTGGGCCAGTTCACGCGTTGGAGCCAGTATAAGCACGCTCACAAGGTCACGATTCGCGTGCAATTTTTCGATGGTAGGGAGCAAAAACGCTGCTGTCTTTCCCGTGCCGGTGTTTGCAAGCCCAATGATATCGCGACCTTCAAGAGCCGGTCGTATACACTGATCCTGGATGGGCGTTGGTGTTTCAAAACCGAGATACGAAAGCGTTGCAACCGTGCTTTGGTTGAGGCCAAAGTCATGAAACGTATGCTGCGGTTCATAAGGAGTTTCCTGCTCAACCGCCACCGCTTTATGAATAAACCGATGCGTTTCAATCTGTTTTGAGCCTGAGTTTCTCCCGCCAAATGAACGTCGTTTGTGGGGTGCAGAGTTAAACCGGCGGCGACCGCCAGAGAAATTTCGTTGTTGCATAAAAATAAACCTTTCTTATATATGATGCTTCGATGAACGACAAGTTTCCGAGTGCATCTATACTAAGAGAGGCTACGAGGTCAAGTATTCATCCGGTACGTGTTTCTTTTGAAAGCAGTACTTATTTTATTTTAGCACAAACACCATGATTATGTCAAATACAT
>JBDHUL010000033.1:0-9882 GCA_039812985.1 Saccharimonadaceae bacterium (SeqCode) | reverse complement strand
GGAGCTGGTTTTCGACCGGCTTTGTACTCTGGGTAGAGTTCTACACGCTTGCGTATATTGGTTTTCGGCTTGTCCCACGCAACTGCCACATAGTCAGGCTTTAACTTTTTGATAAGTTCTAACGAAAGCGCCGCAAAGCCATACACCCCGCCGGTCGGCGTGCCATCTTTGGTCGAGAGGTTTGGCATGGCATAATACCCGCGGTAAAACACGGACTTTCCATCGATAACTGCTAGCCGCTTCATGATACCAGTATATCAGTTATACTCATCACCCTAACGAGGGCGTATATTTTTTTCGCGCACAGCTGGCGGGCTTGTGACGATCGTTATAATTCCATCGGCGATCCTTTTGTCCATCTCGTCAGGGTTCTGGCGTCGCCTCCTCGCCAAAGATCGTAGTTCGGCAACTGACAACGGTGGTGTATTGACAAGCACCCGGTTTCCATGCTGTGTCACCACTTTTTTGTAGCCCAACAGGGACAGTAGTGGGTCAAACCCATCACCAACAATGAGCTGGCGTTCTTTGGGAAGATCACTCCGTGACTTGACGTGATCACTGAGACACTTTCTCAGGCGCAGCCGTACGTCAGACTCACCGGGCATATCGCCAGTTCGCAGCTGCCTGTCAACGAACATAAAATGCTGCACGGCAAACTTTATATCCGGCCACACATCACCAAGCACACCAGCGACATACCGACGCCGCTCACTACTCGTTTCAAATTCCTGATCCCAGTAGCTCTCTGCATGAGACCGCCTTTGCACTACTCGCTCCACCCCCTCCCCGACGGGCGCATTGTTCATGGTAAAGGACTCCGTAACGAAGCCGGGCAACACTCTGTACAGGCTCGCCCGCGCACCCATCAAAAACGCATGCACATCTAGACTACTCATCCCGAGATGTCGTGCAATATCTTCCTCGGGCGCTCCATCGAAGAACATCGTGAGAGCGTCAGCCTTTCTGCTTCTCATCACGGCAACATATTGCCCACTCCCAGGTAGGTGCTCGCGAAGATACTCCACATACCCCTCAATATCGATGTCCTCTGCGTTTCGACCGTGCATCACCGATCGCCTCCCTAACGACCGCCGAAATGCCTGCTGGCGGTCCTTCGCTCGACGCTCACGCGCGTCATGACAAGGCTCTTGTTGCTCCGAAATATCTGTATCCTCCCTATGTGCTTGATGGGTGCGGGGGTGGTGGCGTTTGTGCGGCTCTCTTGTTACGCTCTCGTATGAGTGTTTTTCTTTTACCCTCGCTCATTCCACCCCATACACCCCCAACCCCTGTTTCGAGAGCATACGCAAGACACGGGTCTATGACGGCACATTGACGACAGACCTTTTCAGCCATCGTTGTACGCCCCCCCTTCTTTGGATGAAATAATTCGGGGTCAGTCTGCGCGCATAAGCCTTGATCCAACCAAATCGTTAACTTCTTCGCTCCTCCTGGCACCAGATGCCCCTCCAGGACATCATCATACGTCACACCTTCCTCAGCATGGCCCGCTTCCGCCGACATACGCATCCTTTCTTGTTATACAGAATAAATCATATACGACATCAAGGGGCCTATGCAAGCATAACCACCTCTGTTGTTGACGCATACGGTATACTTATTACCATATGAATACACCAAAAGTTGTCGCTGTCGTTGGTATGACGGGCTCGGGTAAAGGTACGCTAGTTGACTACCTTACAAAAACACTAGGGGCTCAAAAAATTTATTTTGGGGGCATGGTGTACGAAGAGGTAGAGAGACGAGGGCTCGATATTGTTAAGGATGAACGAGCCGTGCGTGAGGATATGCGAGCCAAGGAAGGCCCCGCCGTGCTGGCAAAGCGAGCGAGTGCTCGTGCAAAAGAATTACTCGCTGCTGGTGAAGACCTAGTTATTTTAGATGGGGTGTATTCGTGGAGCGAAGATACATATTTGCGTGAGCTGTTCGGTGAAGCATATGTCTCTGTGGCAGTCGTGGGCGCCAAGCCGCTTCGTTACCGACGCGTGACGGCTCGAAAAGACGCCCATCGTCACTACACCCTAAAGACAGCCCGGGAGCGAGATATCCAGGAAATTGAAGGCCTCGAAAAAGGTGGCCCCATAGCCTACGCTGACTACTTCATCTTGAACGATACGTCACTCGAAGATTTCAAAACATCAGCTGACGGCATTCTTTCACACCTCGGTCTACTGTAAGTATTCGTACAGTTTCTTGGCATCTTTGTGTTTGCGGAGTTTGGCGAGAGCCTTGGCTTCTATCTGGCGGATGCGTTCGCGGGTGACAGAAAACTCCTGACCAACTTCTTCAAGCGTGTGGTTTTTGCCGTCATCGAGCCCAAAACGCATCTTGATGATCTTCTGTTCACGGTCAGTCAACGCGCTCAGTACACCCGCCACCTGTTCCTTTAGTAGCTGCCCGGCGGCTGATTCCTCGGGACTGGTCGCATCTTCATCCTCTATAAAATCCCCGAGCACCGACTCGCTGTCATCATCGCCATCGCGCCCAACACCGGCATCGAGCGAGTGAATGTCTTGTTTGATCTTTATGACATACTCGACTTTTTCCGGCTCCATTTCGAGCTCTTTCGCCAGTTCTTCAATAGTCGGCTCTCGGTTGAGCTCCTGTGTCATGCGGCGCTGTGTTCGCAAAAGCTTATTGATCGTTTCCACCATATGCACTGGGATGCGTATGGTGCGGGCCTGGTCGGCTATCGCACGGGTAATCGCCTGGCGAATCCACCAAGTGGCATAAGTCGAAAACTTGAACCCTTTGTCCGGGTCAAATTTTTCAACTGCACGGAGCAGCCCGGTATTACCTTCCTGTATCAAGTCGAGAAAATCCAGACCGCGGCCGCTGTAGCGCTTGGCAATAGACACCACGAGCCGCATATTGGCCTCGGCCATTTTGTCTTTTGCCCGCTTGTCGCCACTCACCACCTTTTTGGCTAGTTCAAGTTCTTCCTCCGCTGTCAGCAGTGGAATCTTGCCAATCTCACGTAGGTACAGCCGCACTGAGTCATCGCTCACCTCATCAAAATAGTCGGCGTCACCCTGCCATACCTCAGTGTCGTCAAGGTCATCTTCTTCTGGTTCAAAAAAAGGGCTATCGTCGCTATTAAACGCATCGCCGACATCACTTCCGACCACATAATCGTCTTGTAGACTTTGATCTTTACCGTCTGCCACTCGTCGTTACTTCTCCTTTATGAGGGCGTTGAGCGCCGTCCTGAGGCGTTCGCTCTCGACCTCGTTATGGGTCGCTTCCGCATCGCGAAGCGCCTCTGTTAGTCGTTGTTTTTGCAGGGTTCTGTGTTGGCGTTTTAACTGTCGTACGAGGCTCACCGCTTCAACCAGCCGGTCTTGGCCATCCAGAGACGTATAACGCGTCTCTGCTTTTAACAGAACTATTTTGACATACGTTTCGATTTCATGCAACTCTTCGGGGATACGGTGTTCCAAATCGGCCGGCCGATGCCCCAGCAGGTAGGTATACAGCGCCTGTCGTTCTACCCCGTCAAAGTACTCCGCACCAAGGTTTCTTGCGACATCGACCGCTCCATCCTCCATGGTCATGAGCGCAAGTAGATAGTCTTGCTGGATGTTGTCCTTCAGAACCTCTATCTCTGCTTTGACTGGTTTGAGGCGTTTTTCGTCAGCGTCGAGGTCTTTCTGAGCAAACCGCTCCTGAATCGCCCCTAGCGAGGCGCCGGTTTTCGCGCTCAGCAGGCCAAAATAATGTTCGCGCTCGACCGGATCATCAACAAGCTTAAGCAGCTTAAGCGTTTCTGTCGTAAGGCGACGCTTGCCGGCCGCCGTACTCATATCACCCTGACGCTCATACTGCAACATCACCCACTCAAGTGCTGGACGCGTCGTTTCGACGATCGTCGCCCACCGCGCTGCGTCGGCTTGAATAAGCTCATCCGGGTCCTTGTACCCTTCCGGCATCGTCACGATACTCAGCTCGACCCCGATTCGCTGTGCCAGGCCAATGGCCCGTTCTGTCGCCGCTACCCCGGCCTTGTCGCTGTCAAAACAGAGACGAATATCGTTCGTGAGACGACTCAGCGCTTTCAGATGATGTTCGGTCATGGCTGTTCCAGCTGTCGCCACCACCTGTTTTACCCCGACCATATGACTACTTACCACGTCCAAGTTACCTTCAACAATCACGGCGTAATCCACCGCCCTAATTGCCTGTTTTGCCTGAAATAAACCGAACACATGGCGGCTCTTGTCATACAACAGCGTTTGCGGCGTATTGAGGTACTTTGGCGCCCCGGGCACATCGCCGACAATCCTTCCAGTAAATCCCACCACTTGTCCCTGGCCGTCACTCAGAGGAACCATCATCCGACTACGAAACAAATCACCACCACGGCTCCCTATAAGCCCCGCGTCTCTCAAGTCAGCCCGTGAGTAGCCCTTTTGTTCAAGAAAACGGCTGAGTAACCCAGCGTCAACAGGAGCAAACCCAATACGAAACTCGTGAACAACCGTTCGGTCCAGTCCGCGTGAGCGCACGTAGCCAAGGGCATGCGGGTCCTTTAGCATACTTCGCTGGAAAAAAATTGCCGCGCGCTCATTGAGACTATGCAAGCGCCGTTTTTTCTCGGACAACTGTTTGTTTGAGCCTGTGTCATACAAGCTCAGATCTACTCCAGCCTTTCGCGCCAACACCTCAAGAGCTCCCCGAAAATCCAGCCCTTCCACCATCATAATGAAACTGAACACATCACCACCTTGGTTCGACGAAAAATCATGCCAGATATTTTTGTCCGGGCTCACAAAAAAACTGGCGGTTTTTTCTCCGGTAAACGGACTGAGTCCTTTCCAGTTTCTTCCCGCTCGTTTCAGCTGCACGTACTCGCCAACGACATCTTCTATCGCCAGCCGACTCCGTACCTCCTCCCTCGCGTCATTGTTCATACCCTTAGTATACCTCTCGCCTCAGATTGCACCCAGTGCTTATGCTCTCGCATCTGCGCTGTGCCCGTAGAAAGCACGCCCGGTACGTCTTTCTTCTTGTCCTCTCCTTCTGTATACTGCTTGTGTATGGATCCAACGTACCGCGGGTTCTCCCCCTCATACAAAAACAATACCTACCGCCAAGGACCAAATTTTGCGCGCATTGGTATCATCGCAGTTATTGTCCTCGGCGTACTTATCACGATTGGAATCGTCGCCAACATGCTCGGCAGTGGCAACGGTAACGACGCTCAACGTCTCGTCTATCGTATCGATGCGCTCGCGGCACTTGCAAAGCAGGCGGATAACCGTACAAGCAATGAAGATCTCCTCAAAACGAGTACCGAGCTATCCCTTGTTCTCGCAGGCGACAGTAAGGCCCTGCAAGGTGTCCTTCCGGCCCCAAAAGAATCAAAAGAACTCACCGACATTAAAAATGCCGAAAATGACAAGTCTATCATTGACCAGTTAAAATCAGCCAGGACCAACCATACTTTCGACGCCACCCTGCGCAAAGCCCTCCAAGACAGACTCCAAACGTCATATCAGCTGGCAGGAGCGGCGGCAAATAACGCCAGTAAATCACAACGGACTGTTCTATCAACCATACGAGAGCACCTACAGTTTTACTACAAACATCTTAGTTCAAATCAGTAGGGTGCGCGACAAGCTCGTAACTATGCCGCACAAGATCCTTTAGTTCGTCATCATCTAGCTGCCCGCTACAGACTATGGTGTTCCAGTGTTTTTTGTTCAGATGATAGCCCGGGAGTACCGACTCGTACTTTTCGCGCAGCAGTTCTGCTAGCTGAGGGTCGCACTTGAGGCTCAACCGCACCGGCAGACTTTTTTGATCAATGAGCGCAAACATGTGGCGTTTGTTCTTGTCGCCGCTCTCCGTCCCTGTACCGACAAAATACACCGCCACATTTTCCCCGAATGGATAGTCCTTGTACGCGTCTGGCATCGCCAGTACCATAGCCTCTATGTCTGCTTGCTTCTTCATCTATTCTCCACTATTGGCTCCGGAAAGGCCCTTAATAGTTACTGCCCATTTGACCCGTTCCTTTATACTCGCTAGCTCGGCCTCAGTCGCCGGATGTACTAGTTTACCATCATCTCGGCTGCCGCGCAGTGCGAAATGGTACCTCAGAGGTAATTTTTTCAACCCCTGTTGCGTCGCCTTTGCCAAGCAGTCATCGGCGTACCCGGTACAGGTTTCACCAAGAGTCAACCACTTGTCGAGGTCAGGCGCTTCACTTGCCGCAACGCTCACCGTCATATCGACCGGTGCGCTACGAGTCACCTCGAGATTGAACTGCTGGTCAAATATAAAATTTCCCATACTGTAGACGATGAGCTTTCCCTTGTAGGCCTCGCTGCTCTGCACCCAATGCGGGTGATCGCCAAGCACGACATCGGCGCCAGCGTCTATGAGACTCCGGTACAGGGTTGTTTTTAATTCATCGGGGCCAGGTTGGTATTCTTTGCCGCTATGAGGCATGGCGACAACATTAAACAACGAGCTGTACTTTCCTTCAACCGCTATCGACTCGGCCGTTGGCGTTTTGAATACTCCATGGTAGCCGCACCACACCATGGGGAGCTTTCCCTGCTTTGTCGCTCCATCGCTCATATTCACCCGCGCCGGCAGACTAAGTACCTCGCAGATATTTGCGTGGTCTTCGGGGTCATAGTGACCAAAGTACTGTATTCCCTGCGCCTCAAGATGCTGCTTGGTCTCGGTAAAACCAGCCGGCCCCTGGTTGTCTGTATGGTTATTTGCAAGCGTAAAGGCCGTAAACCATTTCTTTGCTTCAGGCAGATAGTCCGGCGAACAGTCAAACTGTAGCGTACTATCCTCAACAGCCGAGCTCACTTTCGGGTTACTCGTGATAGGGCATTCCATATCGGCTACCCACGCATCATACTGGTCGCGGTGGAACTCACTCAAACGCGAAAACGGGTATGCGAACTTGAGCGGACTTTTCTGAGACCAGTCATTGATATACCTCCCCCAGTATACGTCACCCATGACAAGCATTCGACTCTCAAGCCGCTGCGCCGTTGGCGCCGACGGAACTGTAGTAACTGGCACCGCCGGCAACGGACGACGCCATACCTGTAGTGCATAGACTACTCCGGCAGCCACTAGCCCTAGCGCACAAACTAGTACCACCCAACGCCCCATATGATGCTGTTTACGTGCTATTTTCATACGCCTCCTTTCACTGTTTCAAACTGAGGATTGTCCCGATAGAAAATCCTAAACAGTCGCGTCGGCCCGTGACCCCGTCCGAGCTGGCGATACACGATCGCCGTAAGTAACAACCCTCCTATACTGGAATTGATCATGTCCATCATCGTATCTGTTACACCATACTGCATATGACCGCCTGCGAGCTGGTCAACTGCAAACTCAAACATCTCCCAAAGAGCCGCGCTAGCAAGTACGACAGACCCCATAAACAATAGCGAAAACCAGCGCGGGCTCCGTACATTCAGACGTATATTTCGTATCGACAATAGCAAAAGCGCAACATACCCTATCGCCACCCCAGAAAGCATATGCAACATGTCATCCCACCACCAGAGACGATTATAGAGGTAGAATTCTTCGCCCAGAACCAGGCTAAGGAGTATGTATCCCAGATACGCGAAGCAATAGCTCGGCGGAAGGGTCACGCCCCGCCAACGCCGCAGAATCACCGGCATAAAACTCAGCCCAAACCCAAATAACCCCAGCCACCCCGATTGATCGGACGCATCACGCCATAGCCCATACCCTGCCAGCAATAAAAAAGCTGCTTGAAAGATGTATGTTGTTATTTTTGCTACGATAACTCTTGTCATGGTTTTCTTACTGTTGCCATATAGTAGCGCAGCTCCTCGATACTACCTCGGATGTCCTCAATGGCTCGATGAGCTTCAGCTTTTTTAAAGCTTTTTTTGAACTTTCCCTCAAATACAACCTTCCAGGCACTCACGTCCAACATGCGGTAGTGCAGCCGCTCATTGACACCAGGCCATTCGTTCTCGATAAATTTACGGTCTTGATGTATAGAGTTACCAGCCAGCAATACTTTGTTGTCGTTGCCAAAATGCGTCTTGATAAACGCCAGTAGCTCCTTTTCAACTGTGCGGCAGCTTTTGCCGGTCGCGTTTTGAGCAACAAGAGCGTTCTTAACAGCGGCATGTTCCTCCCAAAAACTCCCGACCATACGCTTTCGCAGAAGCCCTGAACTGGCTTTCTGCACAGCCTCATAGGTGGCGATTTCTGTAAAGTTCCAATCCGTCACCACAGCCGCCACCTCAAGTATCCGGTCTGCTGCCGGATCAAGACCAGTCATCTCGAGGTCAATCCAGAGGATACGACTGGGTTTAAATGCCGGCTTTGTCATGTGCTTTCACCTCTGTTTGTGAGCCGTTCGAGCGCTAGGCAGAACGCCGCTTCTTTCATGGGGATGGTATCGCGCTCTGCCCGCTGCATCACGTCCTTCATCGCCCGTACCAGTATGGTATTGAGTTCGTTGTTGACGGTTTCAAGTGGCCAATGCGTCCCAGTTTTATTTTGCTGCCATTCGAGATAACTGACGATCACCCCTCCGGCATTGGCAACAACATCCGGTATAACATGGACGCCGCGCCGCTCTAGGCGTGAAAGTGCAATGTCATCAACTGGTCCATTGGCCAGTTCAAGCACCAACGAGGCCTGTATGAGTTGTTCGTTATCGGCGTGCACCACTTCGCCGAGCGCCGCAAACACGAGAACATCGGCCTTTACGCCCAGTATGTCATCGCTCGGCAATATACTGCCTTCTATGCTGGCGAGAGCGTCTTTCGAAAACGTCAGTCCGCGAAATTCAAGTCCCTCGCGGTTTTCCACCATCTGACGTGAGTTTGCTACCGCCACCACGCGCACACCCAATTCTTCCTGGGCAATCTGTGCAAAATAGAACCCAACATTTCCTACCCCTTGTACGGCAACAGTAAGATTCTCAGTATCGATGTCCTCTGCTCGGCAATATTCACGGAGCGCTATAACTCCGCCGCGTCCAGTTGCTTCGGCCCGGCCTTCGCTACCACCCTGGTCGATGCTTTTGCCGGTAAAACTCGCTCGGCTGGTGTCGCCGGTCAGTTTTTCATACTCATCGACCATCCAACCAATGATACGGTCGTCAGTGTTGACATCCGGCGCTGGCACATCGACCTCGGGGCCTATAACATCTTTGAGTCCGCGGACAAACTGCCGCGAGACAGCCTCGACATGCGCGTCGTCGTAGAGGCGCGGGTCAAAGGCCACGCCGCCCTTACCTCCGCCGAGTGGTATATCGACGGCAGCGCATTTGAGGCTCATGAGAGTCGCCAGCGCCCGCACCTCATTCTTGTCAACATGCGGATGAAACCGCACCCCTCCCTTGAACGGGCCACGAGCATTGTTGTGCTGTACACGGTATGCCTGGTGCGTCACCCCATTCACGGTAATCTCAAAGTGGTGTTCATACATCGGTTCTAGCACATCGTCGGTCTCGGCCGGTGCCAACCCAACATGCTTGGCCGCCCGCCGTATCATCGCCTCAGCACTTTCCAGCATATTCATCGCGCACTACCTCCGCTTAGATAGTACGTATTATACCGCCTCGACACGCTTTGGCCTATACAACAGAGTATTCCCTATACCAGTGACCATGCTTGTTGTAGCAGCGATCTTGCCCGTGCGCCAGTAACGTCACGAAATCCTCTCGTCCTCTTCGTTGATGCCTTCCGCTGTTCATCGTACCCCACAGGAACCCTAAACCAAACCTCTCGGCCGTCTGGTATCGTAACGCTATCAGGAATATCGTCAACCAGTTCGGGCGGCACTTTTCTCACAATTGGTTTACCATTCTGATATATCACTCCCAGCGACCGC
>JBDHUL010000032.1:0-10083 GCA_039812985.1 Saccharimonadaceae bacterium (SeqCode) | reverse complement strand
CCTAAACCAAACCTCTCGGCCGTCTGGTATCGTAACGCTATCAGGAATATCGTCAACCAGTTCGGGCGGCACTTTTCTCACAATTGGTTTACCATTCTGATATATCACTCCCAGCGACCGCTCACCGATATCGACTGTCCGCACCGCTCGTTGTCGTATCGCCTCCTGCACCGTTGGCGAGCAATATCCGTCCAGTGATATATTTCTTTCGTTGATAATCCGCCATAACTCATTATCAACCGCATATGGTGCTGCTGTTTCGGCGTCTCGTACAGCCTCGAGCACCAGTGATTCATACCACGATGCTCCCCGTTGAAGATTGGGGTTGCCAGAGAGATGATACAGCCCGAGCAGTTTATCCTTTATCTCGAGTAGATGCCTCTGGGCGGCTCCCGGATGATTCATAACAGCCTCAATGAGTGCAGTACGAACGTCCGCCTCGCTCATCACCGCAGGGGTTGTTATCTGCTCAATCGCCACCGCTCCAATGCGTTTTTCATTGACTACCTTCAACATGCCCCCCTGTGCCACCAGTCCAACTCGAACCAGCTCTGTCGGTATGTCAAGCTCCTTAATACTCTCGCGAGTAACGGGAAGAACATTCTCAATAATGTCGTTTTTCTTGTCGCCGGACATATAAAACCGCGGCGTCCCTGCAACCAGCTCTGGGCTTTTTGGGACAACGCTCCGGTTGCTAATAGTTCTCCTTAGTCCCTCTCTGGCAAGCGGTGTATAGCTGTACTGCTTTGATTTGGAGAGCTTATCGCCCCGCGCATAGAGCGTATCGACCAGACCACTCGCGATACAGTGCTCGATTTGCTTTGCCTCGCTTGGAGTCGGCGACAGAGCAACGACGTCGTATGGGTTCTTGCCTGCTGCTCGACACATCTTGTGAAAACTCTTACGGGCCTTTATGACACCTTTCGCACTGAGACCATAGCCTCTCAGTAACTGCCTGTCCTGTCCTTCACCGCAAGTCTTGGTGCCAATAGCACGAAAAAGTCTCATTTCTAGGTCTATGTCATGCCTTGGGTCTCGTATTCGATCTTTCCAGCCAGTATTTTTTGAAAAGAAATCCCGAAGCCCCCCCGCCTCAAATGCCGCAGCGACCAACGCCACATTGAAAAATACATTCTCCGGCACGTGTGGGCGCAATGCCTCGGCGAGCATGCGCGCATGCTCCGTCTTCACTGGAAAATTATTCATGCACCGACCAATAGCCGTGATGGCATCAGCCTTATCAACGGCTCCGAGCACCCGGAGCTTATCGAACGCTGCGAGCCGAGACGACCATGAAACATCGTCAATAAAATCAAATTCGCGTATATCGACATCATACGCCGCGTACAAGAGTGCCATGCGTGAGAGTTCTGTCGAAAATATCGGCGGCGATGGAAACCTAGGTCGATTCACTAGAGTAACAAAACTCATATCGTTCTCAGGATTTACCAGCCAGTATTCACCGTCCTGCACCCTACCCGTTCTCCCGGCGCGCTGCATGCATTCCGCTCGAGAACATGCCTCGAGGACTAACCCTCCGGCATTCTCTTCATCCAGATGTGGATTTTTTGTCAGCCCTTGGTCAATGACATATCTTACCCGCGGAAACGTCAAGCTGGTCATTGCGACATCGGTTGCGACGATAATGTTAATCCCTGAATGATCAGGTAGTACCCTCGCCTGTTCCTGTTCCGTTTGGGCAGCATAGAGTGGAAGAAAATGCACCTCAACATCTTCGCGGCACAAAGCAGTCCTGCACTCTGCGATTAGGTCCTTTATAGCGCCCTGTCCATGGGTAAAAACAAGTATATCTTCGCCGTCTTTGATGGCCCCTTCTGTCTGTAATAGTTCGCGCAGGGCTTGTTTGACAGTTACCTCAGGCCTTTCGCGAACCTCCACCTTGTGCGGTCGTCCTTCTATCTCGATAACCGGCACAAATCCGTCGGTAGCGATGTCGCTATAGTACCGAGCGTACCGCTCCGTGTCCACGGTCGCACTCATCACCACGAGCCTCATGTCTGGGTGTTCAACAAGCAGCCGCTTCATCAGCGCCTGTAACCCGACCATGTTTGGGTTTGACTCGTGCGCTTCATCAAGTATGAGCACCGTCCGCGCCGCTTCAGCCTTTGCATCAGCCCGGGTCATGCGCCCGAGACGCTCCTCAAGTTGCATGATCTGCTCCAAGCCGTCTGTGCGCACAAGTATCCTGGCGTTGTTGCTGACGTCGTTCTTCTCTGATGTCTGGATGCCCACCAGATCACGCGCCCGCTCCTCACCCTGAAATGCCCCTTGCAGCTCATCTCGTATCCGTTCGGCAACACCGTTAGCCGCCATGAGGCGCGGCTGTGTGATCACGATTTTCTCAAACTCCGCCTCCAGTAAAAACTGAGGCACTTGCGTGCTCTTGCCACACCCAGTCTCCCCTGATATGACCGTAACCCGGTTCTGAGAAACCGTGTCGATTATTTCCTGTTTTTTATGCCACGAAGGCAGTTCGGGGTTGCCAAAGGCAAACTCACCCTCGCGTTCAACCTCTGAAATCTCTCGCTCTGCGGCCGACTCCGTTGTGGGCGTACCCCCCCCAAGCTTACGCCGCATCTGTTCAGCAATGATTTGGCGAGTATGGAGCGCACCCTCACTGTCACGAGTCGCAAACACCCCTCGCGCGGCATTGTGGCGAGGGGTGTTGCTCGGTTTACTTTGTCTGGGTGTTATAGGGACACCTCTATACGTGTCGATACGATACTCTAGGCCGCGCGGCATAATGCGTGTATGTCTCCTCTGTGCTTACCAGTATTCTTAGGTCTATCATATACCCGTCCCCACTCCGTCTGCAAGGTTATTTAACGGCAACCCAAACGAAAACTCTAGGCTACTTGAAGAGCCTCCCGTAAAACGCTGCTCCTTGGCCCGGTGCACAAAGCATCCGTACGTCCGTTGTAAAGCGCCTGTTAGGCGTCTTTTTTCTTGTCCAGTTTATCGAGTTTTAGGAAGTGAACGATACCGTAAACCACCAACGCAACCGCAAGCAGTGTAATAAGCGAGCTCACAAACGCGCCCCAAGTAAAGTCGGCTTTTCGGCCAAATATATCGACATTAAATGACGCCGCTTTGAGTCCCGCCTGCGACCCAACGATGAGCTGAACGAGCGGGTCAATAAACGCCCCGACAAGCTGTTTTACGGTATCGCCAGCTGCCGTACCAATGGCCAAACCAACCGCTAGACCAACCACGCCTTGTTCTCGGATAAAGCTCATAAACCCAGAGCCATGGTTCGCTGCGCTTTTGACTTTTGCGGCCGCGACAATCTTGCGGTCTTCGTCTGCGCGTATAGCAGCTTCTTTCTTATTTGCAACACGTTTTGCGGGCATATGCATCTCCTTGATGTATGTAGATTACCTCTGTTAATAGTGTTGATTATACTACGCCCCGGTATATTTTCAAAGGAACTCAAGCTCTTGACAAATAGTACCATAAGGCCATATAGTTTTCTTATGTCAAGGTCTATCTTGTCCGAGCGACTCCCCCAAGCCCTCAATACGCGTCTGGTGATAACACGCCAGCCGCTTGAGGCTCCTCATATCATGAGCGAAAACGGCAAACCGCTCCCAGCTTCGCTCTACCCAAATGCACGACATAAACTCAGAACATTTCGTCAGTATTTTACTGCCATGAAAGGCATGAACTATTCGTCCGTTGCCTCTCTCCAGCCAGAGTCATGGCCTAGTCTCGCCATGGATACCTACGGTGTTATGCAGGATTATATAACGCACATACCCGACGCCCTCGCCTCCCCAAAACAAAAAATGAGTCTCGCCCACGCCGGACTCGCTGCCTGTGCCGTTGTCGGTGCCTTTTTAGAGGCGGGCACCCATGCTGTGCTCCGCGAGTTTCCCTATGCAACGACCGAACTGGTTGCCCGTCATCTCGCTCGATCATCCGGTACCCTCATGGCCATCGCAGCATCGCATGTCGATACCGACCGCGACCTAACCTATGGGCTCACCACGCGTCCCAAACCAAAACTTCACACCTCCGGACCCGAGCAAATCTACGCCGACCTGCACTTCCAGCCGAAGTATTTTAACGTTTCAGATGGTCGTATCGACGTACGACAAAACTCGCTCGTTACCATGCGTAACCCCGAAGGCAAGCCCATCACTCTGCACCCAAATCCGAACACGACGCTGTTTGGCTGTCCGTTACGCGCCCGTATCCCTAGACTCTATGCCGGTATGCTAACAGCTGCCGTTGATAGTGCTCTGGTTGAAAGAACGGTCGAGCACCATCGAGGCGTATAGTACACCTACATCTTCTCTGGTGCGATTATGCCAAGCAAACGTAGTCCATACGCAAGCGTGTCGCGGTACAACGCCACCAGTTGAAGGCGTAAGGCCTCGCGCTCGTGGCCAATAACTTTGTTATGTTCATAGAACCGGTTAAACTCCTGCGCCAGCTCATACAAGTAGGTACAGACGTAGTGTGGGAGTAGCTCCCCTGTTGCTTTTTCGATAACTTCGCTGCATTCGCTAATTTTCAGCACCAAACTTCGTTCCCCATCTTCAAAATGCACCCTTTCTTCAGTCGTTGGCTGTTCACGCTTGGCTTTATCGAGAATCGAACACGCCCGCGCATGAGCGTACTGTAGGTACGGCCCACTGTTGCCTTGAATGCTGACTGATTCATTGATATCAAACACAACATCACCACCAATACGTACTTTCAAAAACGCATACCGGAGCGCCCCCGCAACAATTGCCTCTGTTACCTCACCACCCCGAACCCGAATTGCCTCGGCTACTTGGTCGAACAGCCACCCAATTTCAACAACGTCGCCGTCCCGTGAACTCATCTTGCCCGTTGTCAGTTTTACTGTGCCAGTTGGTATGTTCACTGTGACGTCTTTCAGCTCAGGGAAACACAAACCCGCCGCCGCTATCACACCCTTAAAATAATCCCGCTGTTCTTCGGCTGTCACAATGTAACTTTTAGAAGGGTGGTACTGTTCATTCTTCAACTGCATCAGCCCGAGGTCGCGCGCTGCATAGAGCCCTTGACCGCCAGAGGTCACAAAAGCGTTGTCGAAACTACCATGTTCTGAGCCTTTAAAGACCACTGCGCCGTTTGACTCCTGAAACACCTTCGGCACGTTGTCACGCACAATTTTCACGCCGCGCACATCGGCCTCGCTTTCAAGAAAACGTTGCCTCGTTGGCTTATTCCCAAGACGCTTCACGTTTTTGGCAATTTGCTCAAAGCTCCAGTCAAATACCATATCGTAGACGGCTGCATACACTGGGTTATCTCTTACAAAAGACTGTTTTGTGAGCAGATCTATTGCTGCCTTTGCCGCTTCGTTCTCCTTATATGCCTTGGCACCTTCGGCGTACATACGGCTCATTAAGCTACTGCGCTCTGCTTCTGGAACCTCCTGGAGCCGCTCTGGCTGGTTCTCGACATAGTGTAGTAGTGCATACATGCTTTTACCCACATGGAGTCCGACGTCGCCATGGTAGCTTACGCGGTAGGTTGCTGCTCCACTTTCTTCAAGAAGGTTAGCAATTGTATCGGCAAGAATGGCGTTAAACGCATGGCCTATGTGCATGGCCTTGAACGGATTTGGGTTGTTGGTCTCTATCACCACAGTTTGCCCGGCTCGTGTTTTGGCCGGTTCAGTGCTGGCCATTTCAAGAAGCGCCCGGTCACTCAGTCGCAGGTTGATAAACCCCGGCCCCGCCACTGTCACCTCAGCAAATTTCCCTGTTTGTCGCAGATGTTCCGCCACTGTTTCGGCCACCTCGCGGGGGTTCTTGCCAAGTTTTCCAGCTAGTTGCAGCGCGACATTGGTTGCAAAGTCTCCAAACCGTGGGTCGGGACGAGTCAGAACCGGCTGCACGTCAACACCAAAAAGTTCTTGGTCAATAGTTATCAACTGTTTCAGCATATTTTCATTGTAACAGAGATATAATAGTACCCATGCAACTACTCGAGTTTCAGGCCAAGCAAATGCTTAATCTGGCGGGACTGCCTATCCCGCTCGGTGTCGTCACGAGCACCGGAGAAGGCCTGCCAGAGGTGGCACTGCCAGTGGTCGTCAAAAGCCAGGTCCCCGTTGGCGGCCGCGGCAAACTTGGTGGAGTAAAGCTCGTTCGTGACCAGCAGGGACTAGAAGAGGCAATCGCAACAATTAGTTCTCGCGAAATCAAAGGCCATACCCCGGAGTGTCTGCTTGTTGAAGAGGCGCTCGATATAGAAAATGAGCTGTATATTTCGCTACAAGTCAACCGCGACGAAAGAGAAGTCACCTGGATGGCGAGTGGTGAGGGCGGTATGGACATAGAAACTCACGCCGACGACATAATGGTTATTCCTCAAAAAGACAAAAATGCTCATCGGTTGTTAGCAGAAACATTAGGGGTGGAAAAAACACAGCTTACACCTATTTTACAAAATTTAGAAAAATGTTTTTTCGACAACGACCTCTTGTTGTTGGAAATAAATCCTCTCGTTATCACCTCTTCGGGTGAAATCATCTGTGCTGACGCAAAAGTCACTGTTGACGACAATGCCCGCTTTCGCCAGTCGTCATTTACCTGGCCCGCGTACGAACACGTCAAACCACTTGGCGGCACCATAGGAGTCATCGCAAACGGTGCTGGCATGGCCATGAGCACCATGGACGCTATTTATACCTCCGGCGGACACCCAGCCAATTTTCTCGATATCGGCGGCGGCACGGGTGAAGCTGTCTTTATCAATAACCTCCGCGAGATCAACAGCCTCACCGGTCTCACCAGTATCATCGTCAACATCTTTGCCGGAATCACCCGCTGTGATGAGATCGCCCGAGGAATCATCGCCGCAAAAAAACAAATTCCCCACCTCGCCCCTCTGTTTATACGCCTCGAAGGCACCCGTCGTGACGAAGCTGCCGTCTTGCTTGAAAAAGCAGGGGTAGCCCTGCAACCCGATCTCAAAACCTGTATCGCGCTTGCGCTGGAGTCAGAGATCGGAAGGTCGGAAGGTCGGGAGATGGAGAGAAAGCAGCAGGAAAGCGAGCCTAGTACTGCACACCTTCCGGAAGAGGCTGTGGCCGCTTCGGCCAGCCGAACACCCCAGGGGAGTTTTCCCTTGGGGGCGTCCAAGGCGAACGCTCCGCCTGTAGAGAGTACTCTGACGGGGGGTGTGGAGCAAGAGACCTATAATGCCCTGTTCACCAACGCACCCGTCATCGTCCAGGGTATCACTGGCCACCACGGTACATTTCACACTCGCGGCATGTTAGACGCTGGTACGCACGTTGTAGCCGGCGTCACCCCAGGAAAAGGGGGTCAAAACATACACGGTATTCCGGTATACAACAGCGTCAAAGAGGCCGTGAGTGTTCACAGTGCGACCACCTCTGTTGTGTTCGTCCCTGCTCCCTTCGCGAAATCCGCCGCGTTTGAAGCAATTGATGCTGGAGTGAAGCTTGTTGTCATAATTACCGAAGGCATCCCGGTTCACGACATGCTCGCCATACACGAGAAAGCTTCTTGCAACAACGTTGCAGTAGTCGGACCCAACTGTCCTGGCCTTATCGTCCCGTCCAGCCACAAACTCGGGATTATTGCCGCCCATATCACTGCCCCAGGCCACACCACTGTTATCTCGCGTTCCGGAACGCTCACCTATGAGCTGTCCGACGCCCTTACCAAAAAGGGGGTTGGTCAGCGGCTTATCCTCGGTATCGGCGGCGACCCCGTCCAGGGTATGACATTTGTTGGAGCGCTCGAAATTGCCCAAAATGACCCCGAAACTGACCAAATAGTAATTGTTGGTGAAATCGGCGGCGAGGGTGAAAATATCGCCGCTGACTACGTCCGCAACCACGTCACTAAACCAGTCTACGGCCTTATTGTTGGCCACTCTTTGCCGCCAGGACAAACCTTTGGTCACGCCGGCGCTATCGTTGGCCACCACGGCGAAACCGCTGCAGCAAAAACCGCCTACATGACCGAAAATGGCGTCCATATGTTTACTACTCTTGACGAACTTATTTCAGCGCTTTGATAAACCCAGAAAATAGTGGGTGCGGGCGGGTCGGACGGGAACGAAACTCGGGATGCGCCTGCGTGGCGACGAAGAACGGATGTTGGGCGGCTTCAACAAACTCGACCAACGTTCCGTCAGGCGACTGACCCACGATAAGCAAACCGCCTCTCTCAATTTCGCTCTCATAGCCACGGTTCACTTCGTAGCGGTGTCGGTGGCGTTCAATCACGTCTGTCTTGCCGTAGAGTTTTGCCACTTTTGAGCCTTTTTTGAGAGTCGCCGGGTAGTCACCGAGCCGCATCGTCCCGCCGGTGGCTTCTTTACCCTTTTGATCAGCCATGATATACACCACCTGGTGCCTTGATGCCGCATTCAGCTCGCCACTGGTCGCATCGAGTTCGCCGCCCCGCCGAGCCGCCGCAATGACCGCAACTTGTAGGCCGAGGCAGAGGCCAAGGTACGGCACTTTTTTCTCCAGAGCGTATTTGGCAGCGAGAACTTTGCCCTCAACTCCCCGCGTCCCAAACCCACCCGGAACCAGCAAACCATCATACGCCTTTAACTCGCTGTCGCCTTTTTTCTCGAGATTCTCGGCGTTCACCCAGGTGTACTCCAACTCCACACCTTCGTGCCATGCCGCCGCCTTCAGCGCTTCAAGCACCGACAAATAGGTATCTTCGTTGTCGAGGTATTTTGCCACAATTCCAACTTTCACCGCCTTTTTTTTCACTTCTGTCGCTTTTTTGACGATGTCATGCCACGGCTCGAGGTTGGGCCGCTTCCCCTTTAGTTCAAGCAGGTGCATCACCTCCGTGTCAACGCCGGCTTCATGCAGCGACAAAGGCACCCGCAGAACCGTATCGGCATTTGGCAGTACGACCACCCGGTGCTCGGGCACACCGCCAAAGAGACTTATTTTGCGAACGATACTGTCGTCCGGTGTTTCTTCGACTCGCGCCGCGATAATATCCGGGCTTATGCCAAACCCGCGTAGGTCACGCACGGCATTCTGGGCCGGTTTGGTTTTAAACTCACGACTTGCCTTCAGATACGGCACATATACCACATGCAAAAAAGCAACATCACCGGCATGCTTTTGTGAAAACTCGCGAAAGGCCTCGACAAAACTTAGGCCCTCATAGTCGCCCACCGTACCACCCAGCTCGACGATATGCACGTCACTTCCCTCTCCGGCCGCCGCTATGGTTTGTTGTATGGCATTTGTCAGATGCGGCACCAACTGCACGGTTTTGCCCAAAAACTTGCCCGCGCGCTCGTCGTCGATCAGCTGTTTCAATAGCCGGCCTGACAGCGTAATGCTCCCGCGAGTGGTTTCTTCGTCCAAAAACCGCTCATAATGCCCAAGGTCTAGGTCGGTTTCGGCTCCGTCCTTCGTCACAAAACATTCGCCGTGTTCAGCCGGGTTCAGCGTACCCGCATCGACGTTGAGGTATGGATCGCATTTTTGTATAGATACCCTTAGCCCGCGGGCTTTGAGCAGCGCCCCTAGACTAGCCGCCGTTATGCCTTTGCCCACCCCCGAAATCACCCCGCCGAGCACGAACACATATTTTGTCACTCTGTCCTCCTACCGCTGTTATGAACTAAAAAACCGACCGGATTGATTGGTCGGTCGAAAGCGGTGTTGAAAACTGGGTATATTTTTACATAACCACAGACATACATGAACCGCTTCATGTATGTCCAGTATACCACAGCCTGACGGGTACGAAGGAGTAAAAAACCGCCCAAAATGGGCGGTTAACGTCTACGCAGCAATGCTTTAGTTCACGTTAAAGTTATCGACCACCGTGCTAAAGTTATCGACCTGGTTGGCGTCGTTAACATAGCCGCTGACAACATATCCCGTGACAACCTCGTCGCCTATCTGGAAGCTCACGTCACCATCAGGTATGTATACGAGTTGTTTGTGCTGGTTGTCTTTGGTCGTAAAGTCTATCTTTGCAGCTTTTGTCCCGTCGTCAACCGTAATCACTTTGGCCGTACCGACCTTGCCGCCGTCTTCGGCTACTGTCTTTTTCGTTTCCT
>JBDHUL010000031.1:0-10351 GCA_039812985.1 Saccharimonadaceae bacterium (SeqCode) | reverse complement strand
CTTTCTGGTTGCCCGTCTTCTCCCACTCCGTCGAAAGACACGAGGTGCTTGATATCGCCAAGGGTACCGTCTGCATCTTGCTCAACCACAAATCCCTGTGAGATAACATTGAGAGCGCTCAATGCGTGCACGGATCCCCTTGAGCCGCTGTTGACTACCCAGGGTATACCTGTCTTATACGTGTCAGTGTCGTATTCTACTCCTATGCCAGACACAAGCACTGGTGTATGCAGCGGCACCCACGTACTATCAAGCTGTTTAAGGCTACCAACCACGAACTCCTTGTCCTGAAAATCCCCGGACTTGATTCCCTCCTGAAGCGTTACGGCTGTATTGAGGCAGTTTTGCACCGCAGGCTCTTGATGTATACCCTCAAGCCCGCGCAGCTCCGCCGAAACTATACCATCAAAAATTGCTTTTTCCTTTGATACCTCTGACATGAGTAGATTATGCCACACATTTGACAAAAATGAAATCACTTTTGAACAAATCGCTTCTCTTCCCCTGTTTTTGATACCAAGCGACAAGCTAGCCGCGTGCAAAATGGGCAAAAGCGCGGTTGGCTTCGGCCATGCGGTGGGTGTCTTCTTTTTTCTTGAAGGCCGCACCAGCTTCGTTGTAGGCGTCCACTATCTCAGCCGCAAGCCGTTCGTTATATGGCATGCCACTGCGAGCCCGTGCGCTTTGCACAAGCCACATAAAGGCATAGTGGTGAGCACGGTGACCCTGTACTGGAAACGGAATCTGATAGTTCGCACCGCCCACGCGGCGGCTTTTCACTTCAAAGCTTGGTGTGACGTTTTTCAGAGCTTTTTCAAACACCTCGACCGGTTCTTCGCTCTTCAGTTTTTTCGCGGCAATTTCGAGAGCACTATACACAGCACGTTCAGCGACAAGCTTCTTGCCGTCGAGCATGCTTTTGTTGATGAGCCGCTGTACGAGCGATGATTGATACTTTCGGTCGGCCGGCAGCTGCCGCTGGAGTTTTTTAGTGACTTTACGAGGCATACTACTTGTCTCCCTTCTTCGAACCGTATTTGCTACGACCCTGTTTGCGGTTATTCACCCCCTGAAGGTCGAGTGCACCGCGAACAATATGGTATCGCACACCCGGAAGATCCGGCACGCGGCCGCCACGAACGAGCACAACGGCGTGTTCCTGTAGGTTATGTCCTTCCCCGCCAATGTACGCCCATACTTCCTGGCCATTGGTCAAACGAACACGGGCAACCTTACGCAGGGCCGAGTTCGGCTTTTTGGGGGTTTTGGTGGTGACTTTTATACAGACGCCTCGTTTAAGCGGAGCGTCTTGGTCATAGTAGCGAACTTTAAGCGCGTTATGGATGCGTCCAAGAGCCGGTGATTTCGACTTCTTGTCAGCAACTTTGCGCGGTTTGCGCACCAATTGATTGATGGTCGGCATATTTCTCCTTATTGCTTTATTAAAAATGGGCTGATATCACAGCGAGAAACCGCATCAGACATCAGTTTGGGTGTACCAGCGGACAGCACTCCGGCAAGTACGTCTTTCGAACAGTTCAAAAGGTGTACACAGTCTTGAAACTTCCAAAAGAGGAAACTCTAACGGGCAGTATAGCACAAAACCGGGCAAACGCCAACCGGTGTTTTATCGGTGCTCGATGTCTACGGAGCGTTCGTTTTCGTTGCTATATCGATCTGTCGTTGTAGCGCCTCTTGTTCGGCAAGAAGGGTATCGAGACGCTGGCTTTGGCGCCCGTTAACTCCTTTGATCGCTTCCGCAGAAAGTCCAGCTCGAGCCAGCCTGTCAGCCAAGATACCACCATGTAACGAGAGTTGAGCAGCCATTTCTTCCGTTGTCGCTTTATCCCGCTTGAGTTCCTCAACCGAACCCTGAGGAGGTCGCGGCGTGTCGTTCTTAGGGAGGTGCATAAAACCTGCTTGACTAGCTTCATCATAGGGAAATGCCAGTCCCGAAAGTTGCGCTGTTTCTCCTTGTGGCGTGCCACTAAAACCACTGAACGCCGCAGGATGATCGTCACCAAAAGCTTCACCCGATAATGCCATCGCTACTCCTTCTACACCATTACATAACGTCAAAATAGAGCTCTCGTAATCCAGTCTATATAATAAAACTCATTATAATGTATGTCAACATTTTCCTGCGCGGGCTTGTGTGCTAGAGTGTGATTTATGACAGAGTTTACGGTGCGCGACGGATTGGTTATACGACCGGGTTTATATCGAGAGAACCGCGGCAATACTTCGAGTAACTACGCACGCGTGGTTGCGTCAGGCGTTCTTAACAGAACATGTGTTTTTTGCCCACCGCTCGGTCAGACAGATTTACGAGATGCCCCACGGGGATTTGTGTCATTTCCGGCAAGCCAGCCCTACAGCATTTGGGATGGCCAGCGCGTTACTGAACACCTTATCGTTATCCCCGAACAACACGTCACCTCTCTGTGGCAACTCGGCAAAAAGGCCCTTAGACGGCTCAACGGGTATCTGCGCGATGTTGAGGAAAATACGCCAAGTGGTATTACCGCACAGTCTTATACCAGAGCGAATGGTAATCCATCGAAGTCAGTCGGCCATCTTCACACGCACGTCCTATTTCTCGGTCTGGAACCGGTCGCGTCGCTGAACTATACCATCTCAGACGGCTTGACCGACCTGTCATTTGCTACGCTCACTGACAGTCAGCGAACACAGCTACTGAAGTACCGCCAAGCCATATAAAAATTGCCGCTCTCTCAATAAGAAACGGCAATTTTTTCGAAACCAGCCCAGTCCGGCACTAGGCGTCGAAGTCTTCGTCCGACAGATCATTCTGGTCAGGACTGGCGCCACGAGCACCAGTGCCTACAGGAATCTTTCGTCCAATGATCACGTTTTCCTTCAGACCGTACAAGCTATCGACGCGGCCAGTCACAGCGGCGTTGATAAGCACGCGTGTAGTGTCCTGGAACGAAGCGGCCGAAAGGAAGCTATCTGACCAGATGGATACTTTCGTGATACCAAGGAGCAGCTGTGTGAACTGTGCAGGCTGTTTGCCCTCACTCGTCAGACGGAAGTTTTCCTCAACAACCGACGCCTTGCTGACAATATCGCCCGTCACAAACTGGCTGTCGCCCGGTTCTTCAATCTGCACACGGCTGAACATTTGGCGGACAATCACCTCAAGGTGTTTTGCATCCACCCGCTCACCTTGTGCCGCATAGATACGAAGAATCTCATTCACGATGTAGCGCTGAGTTGCCTCAACACCTTTCAGGCGCATGAGGTCGTGCAGGTTAATAGACCCGTTCGTCAGACGGTCGCCGGCGACAACGGTATCGCCGTCAGCAACTGCAAGCTGGCGGAACCCAGGTATTTCGTACCGTACCGGCGCGGAGGACCCTGCGGTGACGACCACTTCGCCGTCAGCAACCTCGACGACACCGTCAAATGGTGCAATAACCGGGAGCGACTCATCTTCGTTGCTGGCGAGCACGTCACCAGCCGCGACATCGGTACCACCTTTGACTCGTACGATTTGGCCATCCAATTTCAGACGCTCGACGCGACCTTTTTCAGGGGTAATCTGCACGACATAGGTGTCGCCATCTTCCCAGACTTGAACAACCCCGTCAACTTCGCTGATAAAGGCTTCACCCTTTGGACTGCGAGCCTCAAACAACTCATCAACACGAGGCAGACCCTGGGTAATATCACCAGCCCCGGCCGCACCACCTTTATGGAAGTTCGACAGAGTCAGCTGGGTACCCGGCTCACCGACTGATTGGGCCGCAATCACCCCAACTGGTTGAGCATTGGCGACAAGCTGCCCGGTCGAAAGATCGATACCGTAACTCTTGCGCGGCACACCGCGAAGCGTCACAGCACTGAGAACGCTCATGATAGTTGCATCTTGCACCGCTTCGTCTTTCTGTATAGCATCGGCCAGACTCTGCGTTACCAAGTCACCGGCTTTGGCATGACCGGCTATGTCCTTGGCGAGGTAGCGGCCAAAGAGACGCGCGCCAAAATCGACCATAGTGTCTTCAGTTTCACTACGGTAAATCGTGTAGCCCGTATCGCCTTCTTCGTCGTCGGATGTAAAGATGTCTTGGCTGACATCAACCAAACGCCGCGTCAAGTACCCAGAGTCAGCCGTCTTGAGCGCCGTGTCGATAAGACCCTTACGAGAAGCGCGCGTCGCCACGAATGCCTCAAGGGTTGAGAGGCCTTTTTTAAAGCTCGAACGAATCGGCAGTTCGATTTCACGTCCAGTCGCGTCAACCACCACACCAATCATACCAGCCGCCCATTTAATATTGCTAAGCGTACCGCGGGCGCCCGACCCCACCATGACAGCAATAGCGGTATCTTCACCGGCAAGCGCATCATTCAGGATATCGTCAAGTTTCTTGTCCACGCCGCGCCATGTATCGATAGTCAAACTACGGCGTTCGTCGTCAGTGATAAGTCCCTGCTCGTACTGCTCAGAAATCTGCGCTGAACGCTCGTCGCCTTCACCAATAACCTCTGACAAACCAGGCACATCAAAGTAGTCAGTCATCCCAGTTGACACCGACGAACTCGTGGCGTATTTGAGCGCTAGGTCTTTGATATCGTCGGCTGTTACCGCGGTTTGTTCGCTGCCGTACTGCTCAAAAATCTGCGCCATAACCTTTGCTAGCGCCTTCTTCGTCATCACGTCTTCGACATAATGAAAGTCCTCAGGGAGAGCTTCGTTAAAGATTGCCCGTCCCAGCGTCGTCGTGCGCACCTGCCCCTTGGCTGGCACGCGAATAGGCGTCTGGAGACGTATCGATCCGGCTTCGCGGGCCAGTATCGCTTCAGCAACCGACCCAAACGGCAGGAGTTTGTCCGACTGTGCCACCGGTTTGTTATACGTCAGGTAATAACACCCAAGCACGATGTCCTGTGCGATGTTGAGGATAGGTGAACCATCGGCTGGTTTGAGCAAGTTGCTGGTGGCGCTCATGAGCTCGCGGGCTTCGGCCTGCGCAGCATCTGAAAGCGGCAAATGTACTGCCATTTGGTCGCCGTCAAAGTCAGCGTTAAAGCCCTTACATACGAGTGGATGTAACTGAATAGCCTTCCCCTCGATGAGTCGCGGCTGAAAAGCCTGAATGCTCAGTCGGTGAAGTGACGGTGCACGGTTGAGCAGGACATATTTGCCATCGATGACTGTGTCAAGCGCATCCCATACCGCTGTATCGTTAGCTTCAATCAGTCGTGTCGCCGAACGAATATTGTGAGCATACTCGTTCTCGAGCAGCCAACTGATAACGAACGGCTTGAACAGCTCCAGGGCCATTTGTTTTGGCAAGCCACACTCGTGAATTTTGAGTTCAGGCCCGGCCACGATCACAGAACGACCCGAATAGTCAACGCGCTTACCAAGCAAGTTCTGACGAAATCGCCCCTGTTTTCCCTTAAGCATATCGCTCAGAGATTTGAGCTTGCGTCGTCCGCCAACCGAACTCACGGCCCGGCCGCCGCGAGCAGCACTGTTATCTATGAGTGCATCGACCGCTTCTTGCAGCATACGCATTTCGTTGCGGCGGATGACTTCCGGCGCATTGAGGTCAAGCAGTTTTTTGAGACGATTGTTGCGGTTGATCACTCGTCGGTAAAGGTCATTGAGGTCGCTGGTAGCAAACCGACCCCCCGTCAGCTGCACCATTGGGCGAAGATCCGGCGGGATAACCGGTAGTACGGTCAAGCACATACTCTGAGGGGTAATACCCGCTCGATCCATTCCCTCAAGCACCTTGAGACGCTTGACTAGTTTTTTCTTGCGCTGGCCTTTGGCATGCTCTGACTCGTCGGTCAGTTCCTGAATAAGTTTTCTCAGATCGATTTCCTTCAGAAGTTTTGCAAGCGCCTCGCCTCCCATGCCAACCTCAACAATATCCTGGTACTCCTCTGGCAAGTTACGGTAGTCATTTTCACTCAACAGGGCATATTTTACTAAGCTATCGAGTTGGGCTTTCTTCGCGAGACAGCTTTCTTCAAGCTCTGTTAGTTCGCGGGTTTGCTCCTCTGCCAGTTTCTTCACATCCGCATTGTCAACTTCGGCAGCTTTTTCATAACGAATCTTTATAGCAGTACGTCCAGCCTCTAGCTCAGCCTCAACATCGCTACGGAACTGTTCGCGCTTTTGTGTATCAACGCTTTCAATGATGTAGTTTGCAAAATACGCCACGCGTTCGAGCATACGTACTGGCACGCCAAGAAGGAGTGCCATGGCGCTTGGGGTGCCTCGCATAAACCAAATGTGCGCCACAGGAGCAGCCAGCTGGATATGCCCCATACGCTCACGCCGGACGATACTACGCGTGACCAGCTCGCCGTTTTTATCAACAGCAGCCTCTCGGCTACGAACACCTTTGAGTTTCACGTCATGTGGGTTAATGTCTTTGACCGGACCAAAAATCCGTTCGCAGAACAATCCGTCACGTTCTGGCTTTTGTGTACGATAGTTAATAGTTTCTGGTTTCGTGACTTCGCCGTAGCTCCATTTGAGCATGTCATCAGCGCTTGCCACCGCAAGACGCACGGCGTCAAAGTCAGCTATGTCGGTTGAAAGAACGGGTCGTGCCATATACCTAGACCTCCTCGCTTTCGCTTTCATCTTGATATTCTTCGGCCGTTTCAATACTCATGCCTTCGTCCAGCTCAATATCGCCAAACTCGTCGGCTTCGTCGGCTACAGTTTCTTCGTCATCATCGCTGCTCGCGATCGGTGCTGCATCGTCCGCTATGTCATCGGCCGTCACCCCAGAACTCTCGTTATCACTCAGAAGTACATGTTCGGCGTCAACCACCTCAGTATCTTCTACGAGATCAACGCGTAGACCTAACCCTTGGAGTTCCTTGACGAGCACGTTAAAGCTCTCTGGGATCTTCGGACCAGTGATCTCTTCGTTCTTAATGATCGCTTCATAGGCTTTCGCACGGCCATAAACATCGTCTGATTTTATAGTAAGCATTTCCTGAAGCGTTGTCGCAGCGCCGTAGGCTTCAAGCGCCCAGACTTCCATTTCACCAAAGCGCTGGCCGCCGTTTTGCGCCTTACCACCGAGCGGCTGTTGCGTCACCATGGTGTACGGGCCAGTAGAACGCGCGTGAATCTTGTCCGCAATCATATGGTGAAGTTTGATCATGTACATGCTTCCGACAGCGGTTTTTTCCTCAAACGCTTCACCAGTACGGCCATCAAACAGCTGCACCTTGCCATCTTCTGGTAAACCAGCCTTTTTCAGTTCAGATTTGATCGTATCTATTGGCACTCCGTTAAATGGCGGCGTTGCGACTTTGTAACCCAACATGCGCGCTGCCATACCCAGATGAGTTTCAAACAACTGGCCCAGGTTCATACGACTCGGCACACCAAGCGGGTTCAGCATGACATCGACAGAGGTGCCATCGGCCATAAATGGCATATCTTCGACTGGCAAAATGCGCGCCACCACGCCCTTGTTGCCATGACGCCCGGCCAGCTTGTCTCCAACCGACACCTTACGCAGTTGAGCAACAAATATCTGAATTTGCATAAGCACACCGGCCTTTAGTTCATGGCCGTTCTCGCGGCTAAATATCCGCACGCCCACCACTTTGCCGTATTTGCCGTTGCCCATACGCTGCGACGTATCGCGCACGTCTTTGGCTTTCTCGCCAAAGATAGCCCGGAGCAAACGCTCTTCGCTCGACAATTCTTGTTCACCCTTTGGGGTGATTTTTCCAACCAGCACATCGCCTTGTTTAACCTCTGCGCCAACACGAACGATACCGTTCTCGTCGAGATGACGGAGACTTTCCTCGCTTACATTTGGGATATCGCGAGTAACGATTTCCGGGCCAAGTTTGGTTTCGCGAACCTCGACCATAAAGTCATCGATGTTAATACTCGTCAGCTCGTCATCTTTTACGAGTCGGCTTGACAAAATAATCGAGTCGTCCATGTTGTAACCACCCCATGGCATAAACGCCACCAGCAGATCGCGGCCAAGTGCCAGTTCTCCGTCAGCAATCGACGCTCCCTCGATAAGGATGTCGCCTTGCTTCACCATGTCTCCTCGAGAAACTTTCACTTTTTGGTTAATACATCGATCGTCATTGCTTTGTTCAAAGTGCACCACGGGATACACGACGATTTCCTTCGGACCGTACTTGACGTGTACTTCATCAGCATCGGCCCGAACAACTTCGCCATCGGCTTTCGCTACCACTAGTTGCGACGTATTGCGGGCGATATCTCCCTCGACGCCAGTGCCAACAATAGGACTACTCGTTTTGACCAGCGGTACTGCTTGGCGTTGCATGTTTGAGCCGGTCAAGTTGCGGTCAATACGGTTTTTCTCGACAAATGGTACGAGTGCAGCGGTTGTGCCGATAACCTGCATCTTGCTGGCATCCATAAACGTCACGTCCGCGGCGTCAACTTCAGCTGGAAATAGGTTTTTGCGAGCCGACACACGGGCTTCAACAAATGTTCCGCCAGAGAGTTCGTTGCCTGCCTCCGCGATAATTTCTTTTGCTTCGGCGGCGGCATCCATGTACACCACGTCATCAGTGACTTTCCCCTTTACGACCCGTCGGTACGGAGCTTCTATGAACCCGTATTCGTTGATACGGGCATATGACGCGAGGTTGAGCACCAGGCCAATGTTGCCACCTTCTGGCGTTTCGATGATATCGATACGGCTGTAGTGGGTTGAGTGTGCGTCACGAACTTCAAACCCTGCGCGTTCTCGGCTAAGCCCTCCCGGCCCCATAGAACTGAGGCGGCGTTTGTGCGACAGCTCGGACAACGGGTTGGTTTGATCCATAAACTGTGACAACTGTGAACTCGCAAAGAACTCCCGTACTGCGGCGACGACCGGGCGGGCGTTCACGAGTTGCCCTGGCGTAACGTTTTCGATGTCGCTCACGCTCATGCGGTCTTTGGCATTACGATCCATGCGCAGCATACCAATACGGAACTGACGTCCAACCAGTTCACCGACGAGTTTGATGCGTCGGTTGTGCAGCGCGTCAATGTCATCGGGAGCTTCCTGCGAGTTATTGAGGCGAATAATTTCACGAACTATCTCGACGAGATCGTCAGTACGCATAATTCGATTCTCGGCAGTATTTGGCACTTCCATTCCAAGGCGCTGGTTCATTTTGTAACGCCCGACACGACTGAGGTCAAACCGCTTGTAGTCAAAGAACATTCGTTCAACCATGTTGCGCGCGTTCTCGACGGTCACAAGATCGCCCGGGCGAAGGCGGCGATACACCTCGACCAAGGCCTCGTTCGTGCCTTTGGCGGGGTCTTTTTCAAATGTAGCATCAATGTAGTTCACACTTCCCGTATCGACGTCTTTGAACAATTCGCGGATTGCTTTTTCGGTACCGTACCCAAAAGCACGCAGCAGCGTTGTCACGGCTATTTTGCGGCGGCGATCTATTTTGACATACATTGCCCCGTTAGCGGCTGTCTCAAACTCCAACCAGGCACCGCGGCCCGGAATAAGTTTTGCGCCATAGTGATTGCGACCATTGTGTGGCTCGGCAGTAAAGAAAATACCAGCGCTACGAATCAGCTGGCTCACCACCACGCGCTCAGCTCCATTGATCACAAACGTCCCGCGTTCGGTCATCCATGGATAGTCGCCGAGATATATTTCGCTTTCTTTGACTTCGCCGGTCACTTTGTTGGTCAGTTCAACCACGGCCTTGAGTGGTGCTTCATAGCTAATATTGTTCTCACGGGCATACACCTCGCTGGTTTTGGGCTCTTCAAAGTGGTACTCCTTGAACCGCAGTTCCAGTTTTTGGCCGGTGTAGTCTTCTATAGGGTTGATTTCGGCAAATATTTCGCCAAGTCCCGTTTGAACAAATTCTTTCCATGACTGAAGTTGATGTTGAATCAAGTTTGGCAAATCAAGAACGTGGTCTTCTCCAGTGAAGAATACTCGTTTTGTTGGTGCCTGCTTGACAGCGGTTTTCGCCATTGTTGTCACCTGTACTTTCTCCAGAAACTGCGCAGCAACGTTCGTCAACTCCTGCACGGTTTCTGATGGGCAATTTAATATATTGTATGAACCGGCGCCAGAAGTTCACTAGTGACCGAGTCGGAGCATCACACCTCCCAAAGGTGCTGTGCTGTACACGCAAAAACGCCTCGCCTAAGCGTGCGTGTAGAATAACCCGATACTATACAATCTTCATTGATCACCATTCTAGCGCTGGTACAAGGGACTTGTCAAGGGTTTATACTGTAACCGTTGTAAAAAAGACATGTGTGTTCTTCGCCTCCCTTACTCTACCTTATCTTCACGGCATCTCTCGCAGTGCGACGATCCTCAAG
>JBDHUL010000030.1:0-10655 GCA_039812985.1 Saccharimonadaceae bacterium (SeqCode) | reverse complement strand
GTGTCATTTAAGTAGCCGAAGGGTGCTTGGCTTGGAAAATCGCCATTTCTTACTCTGGCTCGCAAGCCTCGTTTAGTGTTCTCGGACAAATTATCTACATAATACTTGGACTGACCAAACATAATAGACAGCATAAACTTTCCTTGACTGGTATTATCAAACTGGAACACTGGAAATCGCAAAAAGTTTAGCGATGTTTGGTCTAGCAAATAGATAATTTGTCCGCCGTCTATGGAGTTGCGAGCTAGGCGGTCGGGGTGCCACGCCAAAATACCATTGGCTTCGCCATTTTCAATTCGTTTAATCATAGAATTGAAAATGGGTCGCCCTGGGCTTTTGGCGGTGCGTTTTTCAACTAACTCGTTAATGACAACAAGTTTATTATCTTCCGCAAACTTGCGGAGTTCCGCAAGTTGAGCGTCAATGCTCAAAACTTGTTTGTCCTCAGTGTCCGTAGATTTACGGGCATATAAGATGTATTTTTCCATTTTTACCCCCTTAAAACTTAAAAAGCCGACATGGTGCAACACAATTCAGATAAACTAAACTGTTCCAAGTCGGCTTTTTAAGCCAAAGAAAAAAAGTTTATCTATAAATTGTGTTGCCCTTTCATTATACAACAAAACCCTCACCCAAACCCCAAATGGCGAAAGCCCAAAAACCACTTTCCGAAAGGGGGCGGAAAGTAGTTTTTGCCTGTGGCAGGAATTAAAAAATGTCCAACAAAAAATCGCCCGAAAGGGCGAAGATTTGGATTTTTACTCTGAAATGGTGAGTTTTTACGCCCACGCTAGAACCTATTTTAGCACCAAGAGTGAGAAATGAGATTTTCGGCGGGTCGCCCCCGACCCGACCCGCCGAACTGCTGCGCAGGAGATTTCTTAGCCGAAGCAGTATTTTATCGTTTCGCCACTCTATGGCTCATCAGCATAGCTGTTACTCTATGGACGATAGCGGTGGACGAAGAGTTGTTCAGGGATTGTGGGTTGGCCACATTCTCTTACTAGACTCATGTCCACCGACCTGCGTATTTCGCAGGGTTTTGGTGTTCTCAGGCCTCGACCGAGGTGTCGGGCGACTCCGCGAAGCTCTGGCGCAGGGCCCGAACCCAGGTGGTGCGCTTGTTGGCCCGCTTCTTGTCGGCCTCGCCGTGCTCGGTGTGGTAGGACGCGTTCCAGCGGGCCGAGTGGAGCTGCTGCTCCTTGTGGGCCGCACCGGTCAGGCGCTCGGGGACGGTCAGGTAGTCCGTGCCGCAGTCGAAGTCGATGGACTCCTCCAGCTGCTCGACCATGAAGTCCTTGAGTCCCTGGTGTTCCGAGGTGGGCGGCGTCCAGGCCTTGACCTGGGCGAGCATCGCCTCGTAGCGCTCACGCATCGCCGCCTTGTTGGCTAGCGACTCCTCGTACTTGCGCTGCGCGCGGTCGTAGGCGAGCTGGGACTGGCTGTCGGCCTCGGTGTCGTCCCATGCCTTGATGCGGGCGACGTCGGCCTCGGCCTTCTCGAGCTGCTCCGTGTGGTAGCTGCTCGCCTCGAACTTGTCGGGGATGGTGGCGTCCATGGGGTCGTCACGCATTTCGATGAGCGCACCGAAGGCTCGGGCGCACTTCATGACGAAGTCCGGGAACGCGATGTCCTTGCCCTCGTAGAGGTCGGACGTGTAGCCTGTGGGCATTTGCCTCACACTCCTTAATGTTCTGGCCTCTCGGGGTGAGAAACACTATTTATAGTGTATCATAAATTATTATATTAGTCAACTATTCAACTGGGTTGAATACGTTTACGCTTCACTATAAGTGACTGCTTCGACTAAGAAATCTCCTGCGCAGCAGTTCGGCGGGTCGGGTCGGGGGCGACCCGCCGAAAATCTCATTTCTCACTCTTGGTGCTAAAATAGGTTCTAGCGTGGGCGTAAAAACTCACCAAAATCCCGATTGCGTTTTTACGCCCACTTTTTACGCCCACGCTAGAACCCATTTTATGACGAAGCGAGCGAAAAGCGGAGCTTGCTCCAGCTTTTCCGAGCAAGGAACTAAAATCTCTGAAGATTTTAGCACCAAATCCGAATGGTTTGCTTTTTCAGACAGATGCTTACGAGTGCTTTGAAAAAATGATTAAGGAGTTTACTTGTGGATTCTCAGCTTTGCTGTGCCAGCGATCGTTTCAAATAAGCCACGCCTTGCATTGACAGGGTATCGTTTAGTAACAACTACTTTATCATAAATGGACGGTAGTGTACTTGCAGAGTATTTTTTGCGTAGTTTGTCGTACCACTGTTTATCGTATATATCCCAAAACTCATTCTCGGGGTAGTACGTATGGGCATACAACCATTTCTTGCCTTTAGATTTGATAAGCTGCTTTTCTATGTCTCTATTTACGGAGACAAAGGTGTCATAGCTAGGAATGCGCGGACCCCATACACCGATATTGATTGCTAGCTTTGAACTAATGCCATTACAAAGTAACGGTGATTTTGGCTCGGGTTTGACGGGACATATCCATAACGGATAAATCGCGAGCTTTTTGTCGATGTAATTTAGAAAATCAACGGTATTCTCGACTGGCATCGTTAGATCTTGTACGATATATTCCTGCGAAGCCCCACTAACTTGCAAGGCTTGGTAGAGCTTGCGTGTATTGAGAATGGGATTGAGAACAAAGCGTCGGAATCTCTCGAACTTTATTCCGAATAGTTCGAAAGCAAATTTGCCTACCCAAAATGCGCCACGATTATAGCGAAACAGATAATCAACAAGAGGAATTGACTCTGTCGCTTCTACTCCTTGCTTGTAAATACGTTCTGCATTCAAGTAAAACCATTGATCATGAGCGCGACTGAATCGTCGGACTTTACTAACACGTCTGTCTGATAATGCACCGCAAATCATAATCCCACCGATCTTATCAAACATAATGCAGTCGATAAAATCATACTGAGCTGACTTAATGGCCTTTTGGGTTTGTTTGATGCAATCTGTAAAGCTACTAACTGGCAGGTATGATATTACAACATACTTCTTAGAAGGCACTAGCTGTATCTCAGCAGAGGCAATAGTTCCCATCGTTCCACATGACCCGGCAGCAACAAAATATAAGTCGGGGCTACTACTAGGAGAGACTCGTTTAACCTCTCCATTGCCAAGAATATACTCAACCCAATTAGTGGTTTGACTAAAAAATCCCCACTTAAACGAACTACTTTCGCCCGCACCACCCTGAATTGCCCCTCCAACAGTAATACCTGGAAACTCTGGAATAACAGGGGGGACCAGTCCGCGCTTAAGCGTTTCTCTTACGAGCTTATCCATAGGGACATTCGCTTCAACCCACGCTGTTTTCTTCGACTTGTCAATCTTGATGACTTTGTTTAGTCGGCTCGTGTCAAGCATCTCATTCTGCTTGAATGATAGTATGCGCGTAGAATTAGTACTTCCGTGATAAACCCTATACGGTGTTTTTGTTTTGTAAAATTCTTTAACTTCATCAGCAAGAAGTCTAATTTTTGCTTTATGGTTATTTGTCATAGTCATATTACATATTGTATCAAAGCACTCGTAAGCATCTGTCTGAAAAAGCAAACCATTCGGCGGGTCGGGTCGGGGGCGACCCGCCGAAAATCTCATTTATCGCATTTGGTGCTAAAATCTTCAGAGATTTTAGTTCCTTGCTCGGAAAAGCTGGAGCAAGCTCCGCTTTTCGCTCGCTTCGTCATAAAATAGGTTCGAGCGTGGGCGTAAAAACTCACCATTTCAGAGTAAAAATTCAAACCATCGCCCCTATCGGGCGATGGTTTCTATAAATGGGAAGTCCAGTGAACTCACCTGACACCGTTATTTCCACACAGCGCACAAACCCATTTCTCACGCGGTAGCTATGTTCCGGGAGGGTTCTCCGGGAGGGTCTATAGTTATGCCGGGCGGTTGCGTGCGAGCAGGGAGCCGACGAGACCGACAACCAAACCTATCACCACAAGGGCAATGAGGGCGGTCCAGTCGAATACGCTTGATGCTGACGCGCCAGCCCCAGGAACAACCGTTGCGTCTTGGCCAAATATGCCCGAAAATGGCGCCACAACAGGAGTGCTCCATGTGTATATCCAGTTAACTATGGCATTGCTGGCGTTTGCCCCCACCAGCCGTAGCAAAAAACGTAGTCCAACCAGTAGCTCAATCAGCCCTCCGACCAAGTACACAACATACATTACCATAGACACAGTTCCTTTCTTAGTGACACTATATACGTCCTATAAAGTGTTGTCTGTGAATTTATTCACAAGGTTGTGCAAAATCATAGAAAAACGATTGGCTATTCGATATACTAACCATAAGGATGAATTATCATACGCGTCAGCGTGGATTTACTATCGTGGAGTTACTGATCGTGATAGTTATCATTGGGATCCTCACAGGCATTGTCATGCCGATGCTCATTGGCACAATACCGAGAGCCCGCAACGCGCGTACAATCGCCAACGTCCGACAGTACTACAATGCCATAGAATTGTACAAGTTACAAAATGGCACGTATCCATCGGTACCGGGTGAGGCAAGAGGCAGTTTTTCGATGGTATGTTTGGGGCGGGGCTATCGATCGGGGACGTGCGGGAATGTAACGGGCAACTCGGTCTATGAGTCAAATGATTTTCTGACAAAACTTGGTACAGTGAGCAACACCTTGGCGAATTCAGCTGTTAACACCGAGGAGGGAAGTGTGCAAAACGAGAGTTTTGTAGGGGCGGTGTACGGTATTGATGTCGTGGGGCCACCGGCTCCTCATTCGGGTCACGGAAGGGTTATAGAATGGTTTCTGGAGGGCAGGGATCAGAAGTGTGTTGTGCCGTATTCGTATGCATACAATACCGACAAAAATACAGCGTGTGAACTGTATCTTGAGGATTATGATTGAGCTACAGAGTCTGCTACAATTGAGTTATTAGAAACTGTATAAGGAGCAAAGTAAGTCAATATGGAAATGATACTTATAGCAATTATCGCCGTCGTCGTACTGCTTGGTGTGTTTTTCTGGGCAACCTACAACGGGCTCGTGAAGCTCAATGTTCGTGTTCAAGAGGCATGGAGTGATATAACAGTTCAGCTCAAACGCCGCGCTGACCTTATACCAAACCTCATTGAGTCAGTTAAGGGCTATGCTGCTCACGAAAAGGGTGTGTTTGAAGCTGTCACCGAAGCTCGCACCGCGGTGCTTGGCGCAACCCAGCAAGGCCCCGCCGCTGCTGCAAAAGCCGAAAACCAGTTTGAAGGCGCCCTCAAGAGCCTTTTCGCTGTGGCCGAAAACTATCCACAGCTTCGTGCCAACGAAAACTTTTTGCAACTCCAGAACGAATTAGTTGATACCGAAGACAAAATCCAAGCCTCTCGCCGATTTTATAACGGTGGCGTCCGCGATTTGAACACCAAAATCCAGCAGTTCCCGGGTAACCTGATTGCGGGCATGCTTGGCTTTACCCAGCGCGAGTTCTTTGAAGTTGCCGATCAGGCTGCTGTCGAAAAGCCGGTTGAAGTCAAATTTTAGTTGAGGGCATGGCGTACCTCGTGGATGTGGATATAATACATAATAGTCCAGACGTTCACGGGGTAATGCACTAGTAAAACACGAAAGGAGACATGCGCGTACGACTGGCTAGTACTGCGCCCAAATGCTACTATGTATTCTTCTATTGCTGCAAACAAGCGCAACACCGTGCTTATCATGGTGTTGTTTGTGGTGATTATAGCGGGACTGGGCTGGGTGTTTTCAGCTGTATACCGCAGCACAGGAATTTTTTGGGGAGCGCTCATTGGCGGTGGGGTGTATGCTTTGGTGCAGTATTTTCTAGCGGCGCGTATTGCCCTTGCGGTAAATGGAGCTACCGAGGTAACGAAGCGGGATTGTCCGCGGCTATACAATACAGTGGAAAATATTGCCATGACCGACGGCATGCCTATGCCAAAAGTGTATATTATCGATGACCCGGCACCAAATGCTTTCGCAACCGGTCGGGACCCAGAACATGCCTATGTGGCGGCGACGACAGGACTTCTTGAAATTATGGATAAAAGTGAGCTCGAAGGGGTGATTGCTCACGAGATGGGCCATGTAAAAAACTATGATATCCGCGTCATGATGATCGTATTTGGCCTAGTGAGCGCTATAGGGCTCATCGCTGACATGTTCTTCCGAATGATGTGGTTTAGGGGCGACGATGAAGAAGGGGGCGGTCAAAGTCCTGTTGTGATGGTTGTTGGAATGGTAGCTGCTTTACTAGCGCCGTTTGTTGCGATGTTAGTGCAGATGTCCGTTTCGCGCCAGCGCGAGTACCTTGCAGATGCGACCGGAGCACTCACGACGCGTCATCCTGAAGGACTTGCCAGCGCGCTCGAAAAACTCCAGAACTACTCGACGGTTATGCAGCGGCAAAATACCTCAACGGCTCATTTGTTTTTTGCAAATCCGTTACGCGGTGGAGCGATCGCTAACTGGTTCAGTACCCACCCGCCACTTGACGAACGCATAGCCAGACTACGCGGCATGGAAGGTAAGATGTAGCGAGCTATGCCTCAAACGAAGAAAAAATCACGACCAGCGATTAAAAATACCCAAACAAGCACAAAACGAACAGCATCGCCGCATACTAAAAAGATGCGTCACAATGACTTGAGTCAAGCCGCCAAGACGGCTAAAAAAACGTCGTGGCTTCACAAACTCAAGGGGATACCGAACTGGTTTGTTCGGAAGGTGGGGGCAGCTCGACGTCGGCGCAGGGCTGCGACGCATCGTTCATTTGCGCTTACTAGAGGACGCGACAAACCAAAGATACCATTGTTTGAGGGCTATGTTCGGTTTACCTTTCGCGTTATAAAAATCATCGTCAAAGAATGGCGTTTGTTTATCAAGCTGCTGTTTTTCTATGTAGCAGCGGCCCTAACGATCATTGGTTTGCAGAGCGCGGGTGGCGGGGCGGCAACGCAGAATACGAGTGAGGCCGCCAATGAAGCGCTCAAGGGATTTGGTGCATTTGGGCAGGCTGCACTGTCATCGGCGCTCCTAATGTTCAATACTTTTGGAGGCAACCTGACTGAGGTGCAGGGGTTTTTCGTTTCTGTTCTCTATGTCATGATGGTGCTTTCGGTGATATGGCTGCTGCGTCAGCGCCTGGCAGGACGAAAGGTTGTTGTTCGCGATGCACTGTATAACGCGGGAACGCCTATCGTGTCGATGTATGTGTTGCTTGTGATCGGGGCTTTGCAGCTTTTGCCGTTTGGCATACTGCTTTTTGTCTATAACATAGCAACAACGAGTGGTTTGCTCGATGGAGGGATTGAACGAGCTATGGTCGATATTGCGCTCGGGCTTTCTGGTGTGTTGACGCTGTATTTTTTGACAACAACAGTGTTTGCTCTGGTGATGGCGACCATACCTGGAACATACCCGCTTGTGGCATATAGAACCTCGAAAAAAATCATCCTAGGGCAAAGGACGCGGTTGGTGATGCGTATTGTTTGGATGGTTGTGGTTATGGTACTTGGGTGGATGTTAGTGATGGTTCCTCTCCTTGCATTTGTAAAACAGCAGCAGGTGATCGCTTTGCTTGCTCAGATACTCACAGGGACTGGGTTTCTTTTTGGAACAACCTATTGTTACCTGCTGTACCGAAGGATGATTGATGAGCCGGCCAAATAAGCTGGAGGTGTCTGAACGGGCAGCAAAGCTTCGAGAGATTATTAATGACTACCGTTATCGGTACCACGTCCTCGACCAGTCAACGATGAGCGAGGCGGCGGCTGACAGCCTAAAGCATGAACTAAGTTTACTCGAAGAGCAGTTTCCCGACCTTATTACGCCTGATAGCCCAACGCAGCGAGTTGCGGGTAAACCGCTTGATACCTTTGGTAAAATCACGCATCGCGAACGTATGATTTCGCTTCAGGACGTGTTCAACCGAGATGAAGTGGGGGCGTGGCTTGAGCGCATGAAAAAAATATTGCCGAACGTCGTGAGTGAGTATTTGTGCGATGTCAAAATGGATGGACTTGCTTGCTCACTTGTGTATGAGGACGGCGTGCTCGTGCAAGCGGTAACTCGTGGTGACGGAACGACTGGAGAAGACGTAACGGCGAATGTTCGGACCATCGAGAACGTTCCTTTGCGGTTACGCGACAGCCAACAGTTTACTCACTTTTTGCGCGGTCGAACAGAACTGCGCGGCGAGATTGTTATGTATAAAAAAGATTTTGATGAACTCAACGTCAAACAACGTGCTACGGGAAAACCCATATTTGCCAACCCGCGCAACCTCGCGGCCGGTACGATACGGCAGCTCGACCCGAAACTGGTTGCGGAACGACCCTTGCATTTTGTGGGGTATGACGTTTTGCGCGACGATCCGGCGGACGTGCCGACGGTTGCCCTGGGGTATAAAGTTATGACCGAACTCGGTGTTACGACGAGTAGATTGACCCAAATAGCTTTTAGCCTTGACGAGACGATGGACTACGTTGAACGCCTCGGTGAAATACGAAACGGTTTAAAGTTCAACACCGACGGAGTAGTTATCAAGCTGAACGACCGAGCGCAATTTCGAGAACTCGGGGTGGTTGGGAAAACTCCGCGGGCGGCAGTGGCATTCAAGTATGCCGCCGAAGAAGCAACGACTGTCGTGAAGGACATCGTGATCTCTATCGGACGAACAGGGGCAGCTACGCCAGTGGCGGTGTTCGATCCGGTACAAGTTGCTGGTACAACCGTGCAGCACGCGAGCTTGCACAATGCAGATGAGATTGCCAGGCTTGATGTGCGGCGCGGTGATACGGTGATTGTTTTTAAAGCTGGAGACATCATCCCGCAGGTTCAGCGAGTGCTTCTCGAGCTTCGGCCGAGTACAAGTAAACCGTTTGACTACGAAACAGAACTGAAGCGGCAGTATCCGGAACTGACATTTGTCCGTCCTGAAGGCGAAGCGGTGTACCGGGTTAAAGGGGCTAGTAGCGACCTACTCCTGAAACGAGCGGTTGAGCATTTTACGAGCAAAGGAGCGCTCGACATCGATACGCTTGGTGAGAAAAATGTTGTGGCGTTAGTTAATGCTGGTTTTGTGAAAGATCTTGCTGATATATACGCACTCACAAAAGACCAGCTACTGACACTTGATCGTTTTGCCGACATTTCGGCTACAAAACTTGTTGATGCAATTGCTATGAAGAAACAACCTCTCCTTGAACGTTTTGTCTACGGTCTTGGTATTCGGCATGTTGGTGTACAGACGGCAATTGATCTCGTGGCTCATTTTGGATCGCTTGAAAAACTAGAGCATGCGACAATCGATGAGCTACGTGAAGTTGAGGGTGTTGGCGAGGTGGTGGCAGAAAGCGTCGCGGCGTGGTTTGCTGATGACGATAATATAGCGCTGCTTGAAAAATTTTCGTCACTCGGCGTCGAACCGCAGTACGAATTCAAAACTGGCGGCCTTGCTGGAAAGAAGTTTGTTGTCACTGGTACGCTCGGTACTATGGGGCGCGATGAGGCGGCTGATAAAATTCGAGCGCTGGGCGGCGCGTTCCAAACCAGCGTCGGGAAAGACACGGACTATCTTGTCGTCGGTGGTAAAGTTGGCGGGAGCAAACTCAAGAAGGCCGAACGCTATGGAACAAGGATTATAAGCGAACAAGAATTTTTGGAGCTGCTATGAATCCTCTGTTTATCACGGGCAACGTACACAAGGCCGAACATATGAGGAAACTTCTGCGGATGCCTATGGATTACCTATCGCTTGATCTTGTCGAAATTCAGTCGGTGCGTCCTGAGGAAATTATTGAGCACAAGGTTCGCGAGGCATATGTACGGGTTGAGAGACCGGTGTTTGTTGATGATTTCTCGCTCTGGTTTGACGAACTGGGCGGGCTGCCAGGGCCTTTTATAAAGTATTTTGTTAGCGCAGATGAAGGGCTTGAGAAGCTGTGCCGGATGGCTGATGGATTGGCGTCGCGACGTGCAACGGCTCGGGCGTATTTTGGATATTTTGATGGATCAAATGTTACGGTGCTTCACGGAGAAGTAAAAGGTGAGATTGCCGAACATCCGCGCGGCGAGGCACCGCATGCATTTGGTTCTGATCCGATATTTTGCGTTGATGGATATGGCGGCCGCAGTCGAGCAGAGCTAAACCGACAAGAATATGATGACGTTTATAGGGCGGTGCGTGGTATCGATGCAATACGTCGGTTCTTTGAGGGGCATCCGTAGTATGCCAACATTTGAGTTCAATAAACTTGTGCGTGACAGGATAGTAACATTATGCCTAGAAGACCCGCTTGTTGTTGAAACGAACTACCATGAGCTGACTGATTTGGAGTTCAAGAGGGCTTTAAAGAATAAACTCTTTGAAGAAGCCGATGAGATCCCGATTCAGGACAACGTTGACGATGAAGTGGTTGCGGAGTTAGCGGATATCCAGACGGTCATAGATGCGTTACGCGAGGCGTATGGGGTATCAGGAGAAATCATCCGAAAGACTCAGAAGATGAAAGCGGAAAAGAAGGGCGAGTTTAAAAAGCGGCTATTTATTGACACAGTAGTGTGTGATGAAACGAGCCCGTGGACGAAGGATTTTCGGTCACGACCGGGCAAGTACCCTGAACTTGACGCAGATCAACGCAGTA
>JBDHUL010000029.1:0-10752 GCA_039812985.1 Saccharimonadaceae bacterium (SeqCode) | reverse complement strand
CATATGGTCGCATATGTCACAGGTCTTGAAGCGCGTGAACTTATCGTCTCAGCGGGAAGCGCTCACCTCTACACCAATCATCTAGAGGTTGCGAAAGAGCAACTCCGTCGTAAGCCTTTCCCCTTTCCGACGCTAAAAATTGTTGGTGAGGTCAAGGACATAGATAGTTTCAAGGAAGAAAATTTTATCCTTGAGGATTATCGGTCGCACGACAAACTGAAAACAGATCTTGTTATCGTCTAGACGCTACCGAAGAAACTGGTGCGTAATGCCTTTCATCAGATTATCGACTAAGGTGACGTAATCGGTTGTGTCAGCTGAAAAAAGCACTTTTTTTACGTCTTGGGGCGCGTCGCCAAGCAGGTATCTCGATGCACGTACTGTCTCGAGATTTGCCGGTTTGTGGTTGGAGGTATCGATCACCACCAGCTCCTGAAGATGATAGGTTGTGTTATCCAGCATATCAACCTCAACCGAAGGAGGTTGTATGTATAAGCGCTCCTGGGTTTTTTCTGCGTTATCAAATAGCGAAAATCGTATGGACAGCGGCTTTTCGCTATAGTTATTTGGCAACTCGGCGGCAAATAGCATCTCGTGACTTGTTGGCGGTGTGACCGCCATGATCATAGCGGCGAGGTTCTGCGTCGCGACTCCGGGGTGAGAAAGATGCCTGGGATTATCCAGCCAGGACGGGTGGCGCGTGCAAGTCACGGTCGTGACGAGCTGGCTGAACTGAGCCGTGTTGAGGGCCATTATAGGTTTTTTGCCTGCTCCACAGAGTGCCCATAAGGGACCGTCCGGCGTTATTTCGGGCGAGAACGTGTAGTGTGTGGTTGCACCCTGATCCTTATATACGGCGTGCAATGCGCTCCTCCCGTTATCTTCTGTGGTATGGTGAAAATCCATCGTCCCGGACGGAAGATAGAGCGGATGTTTATTGCTGTTTATTTCTGGGAAATCGTACATGATTACCAGTGGATCTGCGATGTCTAGGCTATACTCTATGGTGCTCTGTGTCGGCCGAGTGAGGGGCGATTCCCTGAGATGATTCCGCGTTGCCGCTATCTTGGTCAAAATATCACTTTTTTCAAAGATAGATAACGCAATGCTTTCGTGCAGAGGTCTTTGTGGCGGAGCTAGAGTTTCTTTCATGTCTATACCATATCACGGCGAGCCAATCGGCGATACAACTTATTATGCTCAGATACCATGTGCTTGAGGGTAAAATTGTTTTTGTACGCCGTGATGCAGGATTGACGGTCAATTTTATCGAGTAGCCTCAGCGCTTCTTCGAGCTTGCCGACCACTTGTTGTTCGTCAGTAGATTTTTCGACGATATACCCCGTCACGCCGTTGTCGATAACTTCGGGCAATGCGCCGGAATCAAGTGCAATGACCGGCGTACCACAGGCAAATGACTCCAGGTTGACCATGCCAAATGGCTCGTCAAACAGCGACGGTACGAGGAGCGCTTCGGCGCCACCAAGAAACTGCCGCTTCTCTTCATCGTTTGCTATGAAGCCGACGTACTGAATGTGCTCGTCAAGTTCGGGCTCGATTTTCTCTCGCCAGTAGGTATCCTTGGTACTTTCGGCGTAGTGTTTACCGGCAATTTTTAGCAGTAATGGTTCAGAGGCGGTTTCGTTATATTTTTGAACGGCGGCAATAGCGAGATGTACACCCTTAGGTTCAATAATTCGACCTAAATACCCGACGTACTGATCTCGTTTTGCTCTGGGCTGATCGAGAGGGGCTATTGGGTAGAGTGCGGGGTTGTCGAGGCCGTGGTAAATGTTAGCAGCCCAGTTGGTATCGGCTGGCATACCGCGGCGCTGAGCATAGGACATGGAAACCCAATTGAGATGTTTGTACTTGGGAAAATTATTTTTGTACTTTATGAGGAAGTTGAAGGGGTCGTGGTGGGTAAACATAACCGGTTTGCGGCAGAGTGATGCAAAGGCGAGAGCAAGCTCTTCTTCATTGGTATAGACATGCACCATGTCGTATAGACCTTGGTTCGCGTCGTGATACACCCGAGCGACGATTTCTGCCTGTACCTGGCGTGCAAGTGTGATAAACGTAAATGGATGCTTACGCAGAAGGTCAAGGTAACTGTCGCCGTGCGCTCCCCTTCCGGCGAGTTCGCGTTCAAACAGCGACAAATCGCTGGTGAGGTTTTTCACAGGAGTGTCAACCGGCCCTGGCGTGTACAGTGTAACGTCGATTCCCTGTTCTACGAGTCCCTTTGCAAGCGTAAGAGCGAGGTGTCCCGGCGAGAAGATAACGTGAGGCAAAATGTCCCTATGCATAAACATATGCGGGACAACAAGTGCTACCCGAAGCGGGCTATTTTTCATCGAGAAAGCTAAGGTCGAGTTCATCGTTTGAACCCGCATCGTCACCATAGTACCCGTCAACTTGTGGTTGTTCGTCGGCCATAATTCCTCCGTTTCTTGTATACGATACTATCATATCACTCCTAGACGGTCGATAGATGCGGTGTGTATAATGAACCATATGAACAAAAAACGTAAAGTTCTCGGCGTCGTTGGCCTTGAGCGCGTTCTTGTGGCTGTCACCATCGCGTTGGCCATCGCGTGGTTTGTCTGGCCGCGCCACTCCAATGTCACGACACAGCCCATACCGCACACGCCGTTGACGGAGACATTTCGCTTTAGTCCCGAGGAAAACGAAGACTCATACTGCGAGTACGCCGTAAGCGATCAGTACATGACCGGGCCCTGCCTTGAGGGGGTGGAAAAGATTATTTCGCCAAACCAGCACTTACTGCAAGAAAACGGTGTTTGGAAACCAGATATGCAGTTCGAGGTGACGGCCGAGGTTAAAAAAACCGAGCAGCAGTACGTCGTGCCAGATTTGACACCATCAGAGAAGGTTATTGATACTTGGTATGTGTCGAAGGTGCTTTCGGTCAGAGCGGTTTCCACGTCCTCCCAATAGCTACCGTGCCCGCGGGGCGAACATGAACGACGCCCTCGCTACCGCTACAGTTCGACTTTGATGCCTGGGCCCATGGTCGAAGCAATGTGAGCGCTCTGAATGAAGGCTCCTTTTATAGAACTTGGTTTGACACCCTGGAGGCTATCGAAGAAGGCTTTAGCATTGTCTTGGAGCTTAGTAGCGCCAAAACTCACCTTACCAATACCGAGGTGAACAATACTTTGTTTGTCAACGCGGTATTCGACTTTACCACCCCTAGCATCGGTAACTGCCTTGGTTATGTTGGTTGCGACGGTGCCGCTTTTTGGATTCGGCATGAGACCGCGCGGTCCAAGTAAACGGGCATATTTGCCGAGTTTTGGCATGAATTGTGGAGTTGCAACAAGAACGTCGAAGTTAATCTGTTCTTTGTCGAGCTGCTTGACGATGGCTTCTTCTCCTACTAAGTCAGCCCCTGCTTTTTTAGCGGCGGCTTCTTCGTCGATGGGAACAAAGGCGGCAACTCGTACAGTTTTACCAGTGCCGTGCGGAAGTGTGACGGTGGTACGGATATTTTGGTCGGCTTGACGCGGGTCAACACCTAGGACGACATGTACTTCGATGGTCGCATCAAACTTGACCGGGCTGGTTTCGGCCGCTAGTTTGACAGCCTCGTCGAGTGTGTAGGTTTTGCCGGCTTCCACTTTTTTGGCGGCTTCTTTAAACTTCTTACCGCGGCGTTCAGCTTTTGGACGAGGAACTGGTGCGGCGCCTCGTTTGATATGTGCTTCGACGTCGCCCTGGGCGGTTGTATCGTGCGCAGCTTTGCGGGCTTCTTTTTCGGCTTTTTCCTCGGCCTCTTCTATGGCTTTTTCGCTGCGTTTGCCAGCTTTGGCAACTGATGCCTTTCGTTCTGCGACGATTTCTTTATCGCCGGTGGTGTTTCCCTTCTTTTTCTCAGCCCCTTGGAGTGCAGCCTCAATCTCGGCAATGGTATTTTTTTCTGACACATCGAGTTTGAGTGCGTGTGCCTGCTCAAGTAACTCAGCTTTTTTAGCCATAGACGATATCCTTTCGTGGTACGTAGCGCATGCCTACTCGGGCATGCTCCCAACTTTGGTTTGTATAACTCCTACAGTATATAACAGGGGCGATGATTTGTCTATGGCTTCCAGCGCAGCCACGGGGATATGTGGTACTATGGCTGTACTATGGTAAAAGTGCTTGGCATAGAGAGCAGCTGCGACGAAACAGCCGCGGCGGTCGTCGAAGACGGACGGCGTTTATTGTCGAATGTCGTACACACCCAGATAGATATTCATAGCCAGTACGGTGGAGTGGTGCCAGAGGTGGCAGCGCGAAGTCATATAGAGGTTATAAACCCGGTCATCGACAAAGCATTGTCAGATGCAGCGTGTAAGTGGGATGACATAGATGTCGTTGCGGTGACGTATGCTCCCGGTCTTGTTGGGTCGCTTCTTGTCGGCACCCTAGCGGCGCGGACGCTGGCGGTGACGAAGGGTAAGCCGTTAGTTGCTGCGCATCACGTCGAAGGACACGTTTATGCTAACTTTGTGACCGAACTTGGGCCGTCGGCAACCCTCGATGAGCTACGGGGACAGCTTCCGGCTCGTCAGCCGCAGTTTCCAGTACTGGCACTTATTGTCAGCGGTGGTCATACGCAGCTCGTCTTGTTTCATGACCATGGTAGCTATGAGCTGCTTGGACAAACTCAGGATGACGCGGCCGGCGAGGCTTATGACAAAGTGGCGAAAATTATCGGCCTTCCCTACCCTGGCGGCCCGGCCATCGATGTTGCGGCGAGCCGGGGCGATGCCCACACATTTCCGCTCCCCAAAGCCAAGCTTGACAGACCATACGACTTTTCCTTTTCCGGCCTCAAGACGGCAGTGCTCCGTACGGCGCAAAAGGCCGCTGGGAGGGATTTTACCTTTCCATCTCACGAATTGGCTGGCCTATTGTCCGACCAGCAGAGGGATGATATCGCGGCGAGTTTTCAGCGCGTGGCGGTTGAGACGCTGGTCGATAAAACTACGCGGGCTTGTGAAGCATACCATCCGGCTTCAGTTGTGATAGCTGGCGGCGTGGCGGCAAATCAGGAGCTCCGTCGTCAATTACGCCATCGCCTGCCTATGGATATCACCTACGCCCCCATGAAACTGTGCACCGACAACGGAGCGATGATTGCAACACTTGGGTACTATATGTTTATAGCCGGTAAAACAGCCGACCCGTTCAGTCTCGATGTCGTACCGAGTCTGTCGATGACCAAAACAGCCTGGCATTAGCGAAGCCGCTCGACTGTTCCATCTTGGTTGACGCGCATAATACGCGACGCTTGAACGTGGGCGGGAACGGTTCCGCCGTCAATGTATAGATCGATGGCATCGCCAAAATACGCCCGCGCTTCGGCAACGGTTTTGGCTGGTGGTTGACCTTCGGGGTTAGCCGACGGAGCCACCAACGGCCCAGTGCGTTCGATGATATCGTGAAGTAAGCCGTTCGTTTCGAGTCTGTACGCGAGGTTCGTGCCGCCACGCCTCAGGTAGTCAGGCGCTGACGGAGCCTCAATGATAATGCTCGTTGGGTAGTCACTGTACAGAGCGGCGTACTGCTCGAGGAGATTGGCGTTGTCATAGGCTTGCTCCGGGCGAGAGATAAGCACAATAAACGGTTTGGTGGCGGTGCGGCCTTTGAGGGCGTAAATACGCTCGACTGTTTCCTTGTCCCCAGCGCGGGCTAAAATACCGTACAGTGTTTCGGTGCGGAGGACAACAACCGCACCCGAGCGGAGATTGGCAACAAGGCTGTCGTGTCCTACCATACTGGCCTATAGTACATCATTGCCGTCAGGCTTCGACTGTCTTTGTCGTTTCTCAAGTTCTTTGAGGATGAGCGCTACTTCTGGAGTAAACTCTCCATGGCTGAGAAGTATGTTGCCAAACTCAATAAGATCTTCTGTTGAAGTAGATTTGTAAGGATCTTCGGGTCGGTTGGGAAATGTATTGTTTTCTTCCTCGCCCGAGAGGTGTGCCATGGGGTCGTTTACCCTTCTACCGTAACACCCATACTGCGAGCAGTGCCGGCAATGATTTTTTTAGCGGCTTCCAGGTCGTTGGCATTGAGTTGTTCCATTTTGATTTCGGCTATTTCACCAAGTTGTTGGTTGCTAATTTTGCCAACTTTGTCAGTGTGGGGCTTGCCAGAACCGGCTTTAAGGCCGATTTTTTGTTTGATGAGTTCGTCAACTGGCTCACCAAGACACGTCCAGGTAAACGTGCGGTCTTCAAATACCTGGAGGTGAACAATAACATCGCGGCCCTGATACTTCTGAGTAGCTTCGTTAAATGGATTGATGAAATCCATCATATTCAATCCCCACTGCCCAAGCGTGGAACCAACAGGCGGGCCAGCGGTGGCTTTGCCGCCTGGGACACGAAATTTGATATTGCCGATGATTTTCTTTGCCATATAAAAAATTCTCCGAAATTATGAAATGAGATTGTAAGGGTATGGAGTTGAGAAGCATTCCATAACCAGGCACCGTGTGTAACAGTGGTACAGTGTAGCAAAAATGACACCGAAACGCAAGTGGCTTAACGAGGCGGGTCAGGTATTGCCGCGACGAGGATCAAGCGCGAGGTCATTGAGCGGATCGCCGTGCCATGAGGCATCATAGGCACCGCTTAGGTAGGCCGTTGTATCTATGGTACTTGGCCCTGAGGGACTGCCTGGTTTACGGACGCAGGACTGGCCGTTTTCAAACAGTGTGTCGCCACCTGGCATTATGGTAATCTGCGCTGGACAGTCAGCTACTCCGCATACAAATGTCTTTGATAATCCACTAGTGGCTAGGCCGCCAATCTTGGTGAGAAGTTTTTGAGCACATTCGTTAGATCCGAGCTGGTTTGGTTGAAAAGCGCGTTCAACACCATCTGACATAGTAACCTCCTCTACCCGTTACGTCGCTATACTTTTTTCACTTGTAGAGCATCGAGCTCGACCGGTGTTTCGCGGCCAAACATACTCACCATGACCTTGAGTTTTCCTTTTTGAGTGTCTATCTCACTGACGGCTCCGTCAAAGCCTTTGAACGGCCCATCGGTGATATTGACGACTTCTCCGACTGCAAAGTCAATGTGATGTTTCGGCTCTTCGACCCCCATACGTTTCTTGATCTTCTTTATCTCGTCGTCTGACATAGGCGACGGGTCGGTACCGGTACCGACAAATCCAGTTACCCCAGGTGTGTTGCGGACGATATACCAGGCGTCTTCGGTCATTTTCATATCAACCAGTACGTATCCTTGGAAAATCTTTTTCTCAACGACTTTACGCTTGCCGTTTTTTATCTCGATCATTTTTTCTTTTGGTACCAAAACAGCAAAAATCTTGTCGGCCATATCGACTGACTCGACGCGCTGCTGTATACTTTCAGCGACTTTTTCTTCATAGCCGCTATAGGTGTGAACGGCGTACCACTGTCGAGTTGAATCGTAGCGTTTTTTCTGTGACATGCGTGAAGTATTCCTTTCTGAACAATCTTCTTAGGATTTAGCTAAATATAAATTTTTTAAACAGCAACGTAAAACCGGCATCGAGAAGGAAAATTACCAACCCGAGCAGGAGTGAGAACAGTATTACTGCCAGCGTCATCGCCCATGTCTGTTTACGATTTGGCCAACGAACTTGGCGCAGTTCTCGCCAAGAACCGACAAAGTAGACTCCGATGCGGCGAAGCGGGGCAAAAAATTTTCCGGATTGCCGTTGTTTTTTAGATTTCTTTGACGATGCCGCTGTGGGTTTAGTTGCTTTCGCGGGCTTTTTAACCGTTTTTGCGGCGACCGTTTTTGCGGTCTTTTCTTCCGCCGACTCGCCTGCTTTGTACCTGTGCACTGCCACCTGTCGCCTCCCTTGGCATTATGTCTCCAAATAAAAAGACTGTCCTAGACAGCCTGTCAAGTCAATAGTAGCAAAATACGTCAACAGCCGCAAGTAGTATGGCAAAGATTATTTCAATGGGAGCGTGAACGAGAAGGTTGAACCGTGGTTGAGCCGCGATTGAATATCAATGTTGACACCCAGCTTTTTGGCGAGTTTTTGCACGACGTACAGACCGAGTCCCGTCCCAGAGGTTTCTCGAGTACGGTAGTCTTCGGAACGATAAAATTTTTCAAACACACGCTTTTGGTCAATTTTGCTTATACCTATCCCCGTGTCTTTGACGGCAAAGTATATACCGCTGCCCGTTCTACGTATGTGTAGGGTCACTGACCCCTTTTGAGTGTACTTTATAGAGTTAGTGATAAGGTTCTGAAGGATTTCTTCGAGGTATAAGCGGCTTGTGTTGACGCTTCCAATATGCCCGACGAGATCGAGGTTAAAATGTAGTGCGCGTTCCTTTGCACGAGGGTCATATTTGCCATGAAGCTCAGCGGCGAGGGCATCAATATCGATCGGTTCAAGCGCGTCCCCGATCCCACGTTCAGCCCGCGACAATGTACCAAGGTTATTGACCATATTTGCAAGGAATAGTATTTGTTTGTGTGCTTCGTCAAAGGGACGTTTCAGCAGCGTGCTATTCGCACCACGCTCCAGGAGAAGCTGGGCATTGCTTATCGAACCTTCAGCGACGGTTAGCGGTGTGCGCAGCTCATGACTGATAACGGATACAAACTCGTCGCGTTCTTCTTCAAGGCTTTTGCTGTTGGTGATGTCTTCGACGATGAAAATATAGCCTCGCAGTGCGCTATGTGGTCCGTTGACTGGGTTTATGGTGATACCTAGCCGTACCTCTTCGTCGTCATTGTACCGCATGACGATATCTTCGTACCTCGTCATGTAGGTTTTTTGGACCAGCTGCATCGGGTCAACTGGTTCATTGGTGGGATAACGGAATAGATGAAATAGTTCTGACACGTCCTTACCAGATATGCTTTCATTGGTATCGAGTAGCGACAAGAGGGCGGCGTTATATAGGTGGACGGTTCCCTTTTTACTCACGCTCATAATTCCGACGCTCATGCTGTTAAGTATTGTCACGAGTTGTCCTCGTTCGGAAGCGTGATGTTCTTTGGCCTGCTGCAGTTCGGTAGTGGTGCGATGCGACGCAAGTTCAAGGACAAGAGCATAGGCAACAGCAACAAGGGCGAGTCCTAGCCAGCCGAGCAAGAGGAGTGCATTGACGTCAGAGACAAGGACGAGATAGAGCGTCAGCGGTACAAGCAGGGATATAGCCGACCACCCCAGGAGACCAGCGAATCGCAAAGGGGCATTTCCCCGCCGAAACAAATATTTTTCCCTCATGTTTCACCCAATTATGCCACAAGCACTAGCTTTTTGGCTAGATGTTCGGCTGTTCGGTTTTTAAACGTTTTCGCCGTACCTTATAGTCTGGTAGGCAGGTTTCGACGAGCGACCAAAACTGGGGCGAGTGGTTCATCTGTCTTGTGTGGCACAGTTCATGCACCAGTACATAGTCGATCAACTCTGGGTTAAGAAACATGAGGCCAACATTGAGCGACACTGTGCCTCGGCTTGAGCAGCTTCCCCAGCGACCTTTTTGAGTGCCAAATCGCACACGTTCATATGCGAAACCATACGTGTCGGCAAGGTGCCGCAAACGTCGTGGGAGATATGCGCGGGCTTCTTTTTGCAGGGCTTTTTGCAGGGCTGGTCTGAGTGCCTTTTGTACTGCGGGGTCAGTATGAAACATGGTTAGCGGATGATGCACGGCAATAACTAGACCATCGTGTTTGACAACGATCGAACGATCTTGCGTTGCGATAAACCGAAGTGTGTGTGACTGGCCTATCCGATCTCCGTCATGCAATACTCTGGCATGCTGTTGATGCTTGATGAGCCATTGGCGGATACTCGGGCGAGACGTTTCAATCAGTTCTCTAGCGTGCCGTAGCGCAGCGAACCGCGGTAATGTCACGGCAAGCTGACCGTCTTCGCTCATGCGCAGTCTGACGTAGCGTGCGTGAGCATTGCGCCGTAGCTGTATGCGGCCAAATTCGGCATCCTCCAGGTAGTCAGCCACGGATTACAGAGAAATCGGCCGTTTGTCGCGACCCTTTGGTTTTGGCTGTTCGGTCGGATACGAGGTGTCTTCGCGCGGCCCTACCATCTTGCGCAGCACTATTCGTGCTTGCGACGGAAAGTTGTGGCGACCGCTGATAACAACGTGTTTTTCATAGGCGCTCGGCGGGGTGAAAACTTTGGCGTGTCGTTCAAATTCTTCGGTGGTGAGGGCGCGGTTGAAGAGACTGTCGTCCTGACCGCTGCTTCGTTTTGTGCTTCGTGAGCGAGCGGTTTTCTCGTCTGTTTGTGTCCATATGTACAGTATGTTGTAGCCAGCGTTTTTAGCGACTTTGCCAAGCTCAAGACGGCTTACTTTGGGGTTGTGACCACCGTCAATAACAACGGTCTTACCTGTTTTGAGCAGCTCTCGCAGTTGTAGTCCGGCAACTCGGGCGACAATGATGTTTTCGTCGTCCGAAAACGATATGTCGTTAAACAGTTCGTAGCGAACTTCGTCAAAACTTACCAGGGGGGCTTTAAACATATCGGCAAAGCGCCGTGCGAAGTAGCTCTTTCCTGTTCCTGGTGGCCCAATAGTCACGAGCAATAGTGGTTTTGCAGCCTGTGCTGTTTGCATACTAGGACAATTATACACGATTTTGTATACTAGGTGTGGCATTTGCCGTTATAGGGGAGTAGCTCAAGTGGTAGAGTAGCGGTCTCCAAAACCGTTGGTTGCAGGTTCGAGTCCTGTCTCCCCTGCCA
>JBDHUL010000028.1:0-12000 GCA_039812985.1 Saccharimonadaceae bacterium (SeqCode) | reverse complement strand
TGGTGGTGTTACCGTGGCTGTCATACTGGGCGTTCGTCAGGGTTGGGTCGCTACTGCTTACGAGCTGGTCAGCGCTGTTGTAGCAATACGTCGTCGTAGCGCCGTTGGCGGTCATGCTGGTGCGGTTGCCGTCACGGCCGGCATCGTACCCTGGCGTTGCGGCACAACTACTATCTTGGGCGCCGAAACCGTAGGCGTAAGTGTTGCTACCGATGGTAGCGCCTGTCAGACGTCCAGCTTTGTCGTAGGCGTAGGATTTGTTGACCCCTAGTTCCGTACCGTCTTTTATATCTCCACTGACATAGCGATTTACTTGGTCGGTGAGGGTTTGCCCGCTAGCAAGAGTATAGGTATTGCTATTTTCACGCCCCAGTGTATCTCGGCCGATACTGCTGAGTTGCATTCCAGCTGGGTACTGTACACCTGCAATGCGGCTAAATTCATCGTAGGTAACGGTTGCATAGGTTACGCCGTCTAGTTTGTGTGTTGTGAGACGGTCGTAAGTATCATAGGCGTATTCTTCGGTACCAACTGGGCTGATGCGCTGAGTGAGTTTGCCGAAGTCATCGTAGGTATTTGTCGTCAGATTGCCCTTGGCATCGGTGTATTTGAGCGTGCGACCCAGAAGGTCATTTTCGACGGTGATAGTACCTGAAGGGTCGGTTGTTGCGGTAATAAGTGGATTGCCACCAACTGAGTAGTCGTTTGTGATAGTACGGCCGGCAATGGTTGCGCCGTTTTCAGTACGGGCTGGGACACTTGTGCTTACCACGCGACCACGAGCGTCATAGTCGGTGCACGTCCAGTTGTCGTTGTTGTAACGTGTCGCGACAACATCGCCGGATTCGTTGTAAATGGACTCGCTGGTGCGGCCAGATAGCGGACCAACACCATCGGGGTCAGGCTCGGCTTTGCCCTTTGGTCGGCCAGCTTGGTGGTAGGCCTCGGTAGCAGTTGTGCAGGGGTTGTCAGCGGTATCAGTGGCACTCCAGTGGCTGTAGGTGGTTTTAGCGCCGCCCGGTAGTGTCTTTGACGTCTGGCGAAGGAAGCCCGCTCCTGGAGCCTCGTACGTGGCCTGGGCTACATAGCTCAGCCCACCCGGGTCAAGAATGGTACTGCCGACTGTGCCATACGCCGGGTTCGAATACTGCGTCGTACTGGTGATGTTTCCTGCCTGGCTGTCATAGGCGGTAGTACTGGTCATTAGTGAATAATCTGGCGTAACAAAAGTTGGCCGGCTCGTCCCTAGGCCGTTATTTGTATCGGTAATACCAGGCCCCGCCCACCATAGTTCTAGAGCGCCGGAATTGCCAGTATGAAGATAGTCAAACTTGAAGCGATACACCTTTCCGGCAACTGCGGTAAAGGTACCACTATCAATTGCCTGGGCAATGCCTTCGCTGCGATAACCCCAGTTATCAATGACGGATTGGTCGTCTATAGACACACGAGCACCATCATCATGATAGAGCTTGAGGGTATAGGTACCACTACTTGGGAATCTCACTTTACCGATGGCCGAGAATCCATAGCCATCCATTCCAGTGTCAGGCGTAAACCCAAGATTGCTGGTACGGAAATCACGCCCCATGTGTGATTTGTCTGATGAATCAATGCCCAGTGTGACAAGTTTTGGCGCACCAAACAGTGATGATCCTTTAACATTGTACCAACTCAGTGCTGGCCCGATCATGCCCTCATCGTAAGCCGTCGATGTTTTTGGAATCTGGTTCGCATAGGTTGTGAGTGGCTGTCGTGTCGTATCATACCAAGCAGCTGGCGCTGGGCCGTAGCTTGTTACCTGACGATCTTCGTCATCGTACACTGTTGTTGACTTTAGCCCTACTGCATCAGTCGTGGAAAGTTGCAAGTCTTTTACTGGATCCCATTCGGTCTGGGTTGTTTTACCCGTGAGGTCGGTTTCGGCCGTGGTACGCAGTAGCGAGTCGTAGACAACGCGTTTGCTATATCCGTTTGGTTCACTGGCGCCAGATATATGCATGTCGGTTGTGTTGGCGAGGTACGTCAGGGTATGTGTCAGCCGGGCCGCTCCCTGTGTGCCAGCCGGAGCTGTCACAGCACTCACCCGCCCTAGTTCGTCATAGGCTATTGCCGTACGCATCGCTTCGTCATCAGTACGTACTCCCGAGGCCTTTGCATCAGCGGCTAACGGGCTATTGACGCGGTCTATCTGCCCGCGAGCATTGTAGCGGTAATCAGTTATCTGGTTACCCGGCAGTACTGTGCGCACCAGCCGCCCGTTTGTGTCGGACGAATCGTATATAAACTGAGTCACGTCGCCGTCGCTTGTCGTAAAGGCACAGAGCATCCCATTTGGCGCTGTGTCACACAGGTTCTGGTTGCCGCCAATGTTTTTGTAGACGAGTGTTCCGTAACGAGTTCCCGTCACACCGTCAGATATTTTGACCAGTCGTGCCTGGTCGCCCGCATAGTCGTATTTGAGCGCGGCCGGTTGACGGTCGTCAGTCGGGGTCGTCACGGACTGTAGCGTCCCAGAGGCGTTAAATATATACGTGCGTCCGTCAACATCAATGAGCGTGTAGGTATTGTCGGCATTTTTTGTTAACGTACCGTCTTCGTTGACTGGCGGTTTGTAGCCGCCATTTTGGTAGGTATAGGTATGTGTCTGACGCGACGAATCTTCTAACACCACGCCGGTGCTGGTAACGCGCAGTCGTTCGTAGGCCACGTTACCGTCAACATCGACATTGAGCTGCCAGCCCTGCGGCAATCCTGTCGTTTTAGGCGTGAGCCAAGCCGTAGGTATGGACTGGTCAGTCAAGCCGCCGCCACGTACTAGTAGGTTAACCGACGCTCCGCCGCCATGTTCAAACCAGTCAACGGTTATGGGGTACGGAACGTTCGCATCAAGGTGGGTGGCGCTGCCCCATATGGTGGTTGCCTGATCTTGCCAGGCATTGAGTACGGTATTTTCAGCTCCCAGTAAGCCGTTTCCGATCTTTATGCGGATGCCGTCATCAGACGCTGCACCAAAGGTGTAGTCCGCCGATACCGGTACCGTGACATAGCCCGTCCAGCGCGTCATAAAGTTGTCAACTTGCATGCCTGGTGCAGGACTGCCGACGCCCCAGCTCATGTTGAGAACGGTATCCTGACGTCTGAACATGAGCCGCATCGGATCGGCAGCAGCTGAATCAAAATCGTGGGCGTTCGCATTGTCTGTGTAGTAGGAACCCATCAGCCCATACAGCTGCGACCCATTTGTGTCATCGGTGTACAGCCAGTCGCGCGGGACTACCTGTTCAGCAACCGCTCCCTTAACGAGCAATTTCATAGCAGCCGCCCCGACAGCCTCGTGGTAACGAACTTCGAGGTTGTACACTTTTCCTGACTCAAGGTTAATGGGTACAGACCCGGTGTATCCCGTCGAACAGCAGCCGCCACCTGCGACTTTTTGACCTCCCACAAACACTTCAAAGTCATCGTCAGCCGACGCGCCAAAGATGTAACTGCCGGTAGTGGGTACGGTTATGCTTCCAGTCCACCGTGCATACCAATAGTCTTGAGTAATAAGGGCATCGGGTGCGGCGGTGCTCCAGTCAAAGTTTATGCTCGGGTCAATACGCACCTTGCTGGGAGTGGTTGTTGGGGCGCCAGCGGAAACGTTGTAGTTACTTGCCACGTTCCAGTACTCACCCTTTAGGCCTTTGCGTGCTCGGTTCGGCGTATTGTAGTCCAACGAAACGCCAATACTTCCGCCGAGTGCACTCATGGTATGCGACGACGTACCCAACGTTCCGTTACCCGTCGCCAGGTCAATACTAACCGGGCCGACTGTGTCATAGGTCTGCGTGCTGTCTTTGCCGTTACGAAGGTCAACTCTAAAACTTCTCGTCCAGTTGGGGTTGGTTTGTGTTGCTCCGCGCGTGTAAACATGCCAGTAGTACGTTATACCGTCCTGAAGGATACCATCAGGAACAGTCCATGTGTTTGTGTTTATCCAGTCAGAGTTTATGACCGCACCGCCTTCGGCACCAGGCTGGGTTGCGACCCGGAAATAGTACTGCACCGTGTCGCCGTCAGCGTCTCCGACTGGATTGACGCTCAGGAGCGGTTGTGTATGGACGACCACCTGCCCGTCAGCTGGCGTTGTCGGTACCGACATGGGCGTTGGGGTATCGTAAGTCACCGAAGCAACGAGATCAGCGTATGGTTTGTAACTGGTGTACGGCCCTTCTTCACCCCACAAACTCCACACCGCCCCCATATCGCCCCTCTGCACTGAGGCGTTGAGTTCGTTGGTGAAGTTTATATCAAAATCCGTTGTCGCAACTGCTCCGCCAATATATGACCCTTGGCAGTTATAGGCCACACAACTGGCATGCCCGAAATACACCCCGCGAGCACCGGTGTAGCCGCCAATTCCACCCTTAAAATACCCGTGCATGTTGGCGTTGAGTACGAGTTTTCCCGCCAGTTCCGGGTACGGGAACTGGATGTAACTTCGCCAGCTCTTCCAGCCATTGTTATACAGTGTACCCGAGTTCATGTAGCACGACGATCGCGGGCAGTAGTAGCCGTCAGATTTGAACATCCACGATCCGGTATCGACGCGGCTAAACGATGGGTCGATGCGCATCGGAAACGAGCTTTTTGGCTGGGCTTTGAACCAAGCGGCGTCGAGCACAACGTCGATACCACCGCGAGCGGGGGTTTGTGTCACCCGTGACTCGCTAATAACTCCTTGGCCGTTGACGTCGAGCGTCAGACTGCTAAAGCTAAAGTCAGGAGAAACTCCCTCAACCGTCAGTTCGCCGACACGAGTTGGATGCTGGATGACGGTGCCGCCGCTCACCGCGAAAGAAAATGTTGTCTGCGCCGAAGGGCTTTTTATAACGATAATTTCCTTCACGGCCTCGCCGCGGAGTTCATACTCGAGGTCAACACCGGGCCACGCTTCTTTGTATACAGCGGTGGTGTCGCTCGTTTTCGTCGGCTTGACGTCGCGGGCACCGACCGGCTTCATCACGATAGTGCGACCCTCAACATTCAGAGTAATCCCCCGAGACAGAGCGGCCAGGTCGGTGTTTACTCGACCGGCCTTACCCTTCACCGTACCCTCAGGCTGCACGCTGATCCGGTTATCTATCTGCTGCCAGTTACCTTGGGTATCCCTAAAGTTCTTCCTGTCGGGCGTGTATTCAAGCGTCCGCGTGCCGTCATTGTTGACATAGGTCGAGGTGTATTCGGTGCGTTTTTTTGTGTCTTCGTATTTGTGACCGCGGGGGTTTGCAACCGTCGCCCGAACGGGAACTCCGCCTGCATCGCTAATGATGGTTCGTTTTTCAGGAGCATCTGACGTCATTGTTGGCAGCGTGTAGTTAGTGTTAAAGGTGCGTTTTGAGGCTGCCAGTGCCTGGGACACTCCAGGCTCAATAAGACTGAACCCGATCACAAAAATACAAAAAAACAGCGCTGTGCGCTGAAATAGACGGGTTACCTGTTTACGAACCACAACACCCCCATATGCACTTGCCATGCTGAAACTCCCTCTTGTTTATGCGTTTACTGTACCGTGAAAAAATTAGAGTGACAATACCAAAACCGCAGTGTTTTCTACAACACTGCGGCGTGGGCGGGAGTTACGGGTTATTTTTTGCGCTTTTCGATGATTTCGGCGGCAACGTTTGGCGGCACTTCCTCGTAGTCGGCCAGTTCCATGGTGCTCGCGGCGCGGCCTTGGCTCATTGAGCGGATGTCACCGGTATACCCAAACATGCTTGCCAGTGGCACGTGCGCTTTGACAAGTTTTGCCCCTCCCATGAGGTCTTCCATAGCGTCGATTCGTCCGCGGCGAGAGTTAAGGTCGCCGATGATATCGCCCATGAACTCCTCTGGTGTCGTGACTTCGACCAACATAACCGGCTCAAGCAGTACCGGCTTTGCCTGAACAATACCGGCTTTGGCGGCCAAGACGCCAGCCAGCTTGAAAGCGAGTTCGCTCGAGTCAACATCGTGGTAGGTGCCGTCATGCAAGGTTGCTTTGATGCCAATAACCGGGTAGCCTGCCAATATGCCGCCTTGCAGCGTTTCGTCAATACCAGCTTTAACCGCTGGACGGTATTCGGCCGGCACCACACCGCCTTTGATTTCGTCAACAAACTCAAAGCCTTCGCCAGACTCAGTCGGTTCAAAGCGCACCCATACATCACCGTACTGACCGCGGCCACCAGACTGTTTGGCGTGTTTGCCCTGTACATCAGCCGTGCCGCGAATTGTTTCGCGAAATGCAACCTGCGGTTCGCCGACATTGGCCTCGACCTTAAACTCACGCTTCATGCGGTCGATGAGGATCTCGAGGTGTAGTTCACCCATGCCTGACATGATGGTCTGACCGGTTTCTTCGTCGGTATGAATGCGGAAGGTCGGGTCTTCTTCGGCAAGCCGTTGAAGTGCAATACCCATTTTCTCCTGGTCAGCTTTGGATTTTGGCTCAACAGCAATACTAACTGGTGGCTCTGGAAATGTGATGCTTTCAAGGGCTATGGGGTGCGCCACATCGCAAAGCGTCGCGCCCGTAAAGGTGTTTTTGAGCCCCACGACGGCAGCAATATCGCCAGCGGCAATGCCATCGATATCCTCTCGCTTGTCAGCGTGCATCCGAACAATGCGCCCAACGCGCTCTTTCTCGCCTGTCGTAGTGTTCAGAACGTAGCTTCCGGCCTTGAGTTCGCCGCTGTAAACGCGGATGAAGATGAGCTTTCCGACAAATGGGTCGGTAGCAATTTTAAAGGCCAGGGCACTCATAGGCTCTTTCATATCTGGCTTACGGGAGATTTCTTCGCCAGTCTTTGGGTTTTTGCCCCATATTTCAGCGACGTCCAGCGGGCTTGGCAGGTAGTCAACCATGAGGTCAAGGACTTTTTCGACAATCACGCCGCGTCCGTCGCCTCCGGTCACGAGGTAAAAATCGCCGCCAAGGACGCGTTTTCGCAGAGCGGCCTTGAGCTCGTCAACTGTTATGCTGTCTTCGCCGTCTTCGAGGAACCGCATCATGAGGTCATCGTCGGCCTCAACAGCTGCTTCAACGAGCAAGCTGCGGGCATTTTTGGCCTTTTCCTGCATGTCAGCCGGTATATCACCCACCATCAACTCCTTGTCGTGATATTCGTTGTAGGTGTAGGCTTTCATATCAACCAGGTCAATAACGCCGTTGATGTCTTTTTCAAAGCCTATAGGGAGGTGCACTGGCAAGGCGTTCTTGCTCAGACGAGCATGGATACTTTCCAGAGATTTATAAAAATCACCACCGGTTTGGTTGATTTTGTTGATAAAGCAAATGCGCGGCACACCGTATTTGTTCGCCTGTCGCCAAACGGTTTCTGACTGTGCCTCGACGCCCATTTTGCCGTCAAACACCGTCACGGCACCATCGAGCACGCGCAAACTGCGCTCAACCTCAGCCGTAAAGTCAATATGCCCGGGTGTGTCGATGATGTTGATTTTGTGGTCTTTCCAGAAACACGTCACCGCCGCACTGGTTATCGTGATGCCGCGTTCACGTTCTTGCTCCATCCAGTCGGTCGTGGTTTCGCCTTCGTGCACCTCGCCTATTTTGTGGCTCATGCCGGTGCGGTATAAAATACCTTCGGTCGTGGTGGTTTTTCCGGCGTCAATATGGGCAATAATGCCGATGTTGCGGAATTTTTTGAGGTCAGTGACGGTTGGCGTTGCCATAATAGTAGTTGATGCTTCCTTTATGCGTTTACGTTAGATTAAAATTTGCCCATAAAAAATAGGCCTTTCATGTACAGTATACCAGATACCCACCGAAACCGTATAGATTTAGGCCGCTTGCAACAGCCAAGCAACATGACTCACGCTCGTCACCGGCAGTGCGCATTTGCCAAGCACCCTCACGACATGCTCGGGCGTCGGATGCCGCCTCTGAAACGTGACGCCAAGTTCGTCGGCAACATCTGGACGTTCTTGTAGTGTATGCAACATTGCGTCTAGCGCCCGCCTAAACCCCTTAAAGTTACGGTCGAACTGCTGCTTCACTATCGTATCTCCTCTGGTGCTACCGTCTGGATATGGCGGTGCATTGGCCGGCCTTTCTCCTGCGATAAAATGCCCGCGAAACTGCCCCCTGCGAGCCACCACGCCCTCAGCCGCGACTCGTGTCCAATTGAGTAGTCGCCGCGCTTCGAGGTATCTGTCGGTAAAGGCGTCCATAGTCTCGTCGCAGGGCATGAGCGCCAAAGCGGTCGTCTCATGGATGGCGTTGTGGAACATCCGCTGCCCAGAAGCGAGATTTGGCGCAAGGTTACGAAATGTTTTTGGCCCAGTCCGACCACCAAGCATCTCTGGCTCGTACATCGCTTCTGTTCCATACCAGTGATGAACATCAGGCTTTGTTTTTGGGTCATTGCGGTCATAACGCCATAGAAAATCGGGTTTAAATAACCCGCGAACCATTTTGACCGCTTCAGCGCCCATAACAAGCCCGTTATCGTCGGTCGGAAGCGTCAGTTTGGTCGCATCGGGATTGCCGCCAACCGCTTCGCCTCGTTCAAAGCGCAACCATTTCTGAGGGGCGTGCCACGCATCGGGCGGCGGAAGGTGTGTCATGGGCTTTTGGTCACAAAGATCACCCACGACAACACACACCGTTAGCCTCTCACCTTCATGTTTACCACAAGCATTACCATCATTATGCCATACGGCCTCTCTACTGCAAATAGTTTACCTAGGCCTGCGGCGGAGCGGCAGTTGGAAATGTTGGCGGCACTTCGGTAGACTGTGGTACAGCCGCTGGCTGTACGGGTGGAGGAGGAGCTGAGGTGATCGGCGGGGCGGCTGGTAACACCGCTGGCTGGGCGGCCTGTGCAGGAACTGTGGCAACGGGAGTGTTAGGCATAGGCGGCGGCACAACAGGCTGAGCAACCTGAACAGAGGCCGTGTATGGAGCTGTCATAACTGGTGTGGCAGCTGGGGTGACACCAACTGAGAGCCGGTGCTTTCTATGCCCTATCACCGCAAATACTACCCCACTGGCAACGCACAGTACGACCATCACCGACAAACCGATAATTATCGGTATCAGGCCCGCTCGGGTTGTGTCGGTTTTGTCGTCCAAAGACACAGCAAATGTACTCGGCGCATGTTCGCGGGCAATGCTGGCAAGCTCTACTGCAAGGTAGTTTGCAGGGTACGCTTTGTGGGCCGCATCGAAGTGATCGGCAGCAGCCTTGTAGTCTTCTTTGCGAAACGACTCAATGCCTTTTTTCCATTCAGCGTTAAGCGACCCTGAGGAGTCCAGCGCAACATTGTTCGCGGCCGCAAGCTTTTTCAGGTCGTCTATGTCGCGAACATAGCCGTTGCCGAAACACTGACCGTCAGGACAACCGATGACACCGTAGGTGTTGAGTCCCACTACCTTGCCATTGTCGTCAAAGGCTGGCCCACCGCTGTTCCCCGGAGCTATCTGCACGTCGGTGTACATCATGCGGTATCCATGTCCGCCAAATTGGCTATCAAGCAACAGCCCTAGTACCTTGCCACTCGTCGCACTTGGCACGGTATGAGCTTCTTTTGTACCCAGTGCTCCATCAACAAACGCTGGAAACCCCAGCGCTGTTAGTGTTTTGTCAACCGCGACATTCTCAACATCACCCAGCGTCACCGTTGGAAACGTTCCATTGACCTTGAGTAGGGCGACGTCGGATTTTCCGGCTTGCAACGAGTTTTTAAATAACCCCGGTTTTTGATTTTCATCAAAGTTTGATGCCACAAACTTCGCAGGAAGCACCGTGTCGTTATAACTCAGACTTTCCTTTTGATTATCAAATCGAATCGGGTCATTGCTGGTTTGTACGGCATACTGATACGTATCGTTGTCGATTGTCAGCGTCTGAGATGGAAAACTGCCCCCCAGCGCATTGATAATGCGTTCCGCCGTCGCCGAATCGCCACCGCGTACTAGCCCCTCGCTTTCGGCCCGTTGAGTTTCAGTAATCACGCCTAGATCACGCAACCAACCAAGCAACTCAACGGCACGCTCTGTTTTTGTGCTGCCGCTGGCATACGTCACATACGCCTCTAGCATATCGGCCGCTAAAAGACGCGTCACATGGCCGTTGGTTGCAACGTAACCATTACCCGACACGAACATCCCGCTCCCCACTTCACCAATACGCACTCCTTTTATCTGTATGGTTCGCCCCCCGGGCATATGTATCAGAACATCGCCCTGGCGCAGTGTACATATACGAACCACGGCTGGCTGGTTCGGAGCCACCACCGAATAAAGCTTTTCGGTATCGACCGTACCGGCCGGTGTTTTAACGGTCAACTCGGGATACGACACACCGAGTACCGCCATATGCCGTTCCAGTGACGTGCGTTTGTCAGATTTGGTGGGATACGTTACTGTTTGAAACACGTGTTCGAGTAACGGCACGACGTCTTTTTGTGACTCAGCGGTGAGATTTGTCATAGCGACATAGTATGGACGGTCGTCTTTGATAGCGAGATAATACCGCTGTATGTCGGTTGCTCGTACGCCGTATTTGGCTCCGGTGTCGTACACAAAATCGAGCACGACATATTCAACGCCACCAATGGTTTGTTTGTACTGCTTTTGCAGCTTCAGACCGCGTTTTGTTTCTTCGGCTATCTTCACCGACACCCAGACATCGAGTGGCGACCGGCCCTTGTTTTCGGGGAGCGCCATTTGTGGTACGAGGGCATCCTTGTTTGGGTTTGCGTACACCGTCAGCTCGGTCGGAAGCGCTTTGTTTTTGTCGGCTTTAGGAGTAAGTTTGATCGTCGTATAGTCGTGTCCGGTCGATAGCTGACTATCGGTTAGCTCGTGAACTGTTTGGTCAGTCGGTGTCATACCCGACACCGTAAAACGGTTCGCATCGTAGTCAAGCCCAAACCCAAGATTTGACGTTATCCGTTTCACATTGGTCTTAGGAGCCTCTGACACGCCTGTAAGAACATTTTGACCCGCCTGGCTTAGTTCTGCGGGCGTCTTTTTAGGTTTTGTCAATGACAAGTACGCAAATACCGACACAAACCCAAGTAGAACGACAAAACTACCAACCGCTAGCCAACTGAGATGCCGAGGCACATGATGAATGACCTTCGACCCATGGGGTTTTTTATGACGCATATGGTTATATTGTACGAGGTGAACGGCAAAACTACAACTGGTTTTAGGATGAATACTTTTTCACACTGTGCTCTAACAGCTCAGCACTCGTTGCAAACCGTTCGTTGTCATAGATATCCTGCGACCCAGCATCGCCCACACACCATTGCTTCGACGCGTAGTCATAACAGAGCATATCGTCGTCGGCCGTAGCGATAACAAACAACGTTTCGGGGTCGTAATCGTATTCGTTCAGGGCAATAACGCTCGGTTCATCCGAACCTTCAGCCGGTGCGACCGGCTCAACATTGAGTCCATTGAGCGAGAAACCGTCTGCCGCACGGACGAGGCTTAGATAGCCTTCTGCCCCAACGATGTGATGCTCTGCTATGTATTTCTCAAGCGTATGCAGGTATGCTTCGCTAGCCGGTGCGTCCGTTGGGTATCCCATGTGAGCGGCAATGTTGATAATTTCCCTTACAGTCATATGTACCACTATACCTTATTCGTATCTTTCTCCAAATCCATACTGCTTGCAGCACCTTTATGGATCTTGCCCATAATAGTGTTCGCGTAGTGAACGCACATCACTCAGACAAGCGATAGGTATATGGCACTCATATGTCACATCAAGGTCGGGCGGAAGAAGCGTGCCGGCGACGCAAAACGCAATGCTTTGGTCACGACCTCCAGATCGATCGATACAGGCAAGCAACAGGGTTTCAACCATCAATAGCGCGTTCACTGGCTGTTTATACGTCCACAAATTGTTCGCAGTGTCGAGATTGATAATAAACGACCCTTTGATCGCACACGAGTACGGCGCTTGTTTATCTATCTCGATCACCTCATTGACATAC
>JBDHUL010000027.1:0-12100 GCA_039812985.1 Saccharimonadaceae bacterium (SeqCode) | reverse complement strand
TTTGGACAAAGCACAAAGAAGACATGCGGAACCTGAACAAGGGCGACCAGAAGTTTGGCGACGACGAAGCACTCGTCAAACTCGTGCGAGAAACGGCCGAAAAGGTTGCGAAAGGGTTTGAGGGGTAATGGTCGGTCAACGTCAACGCAAAAGTCGCATCCCAACCGTTCAAAAATCGGTAGCATATGCTTTTATTGACAGCCAGAACCTTAACCTATCGGTGCGAGACCAGGACTGGCGGATTGACTATGGCCGCTTTCGCAAGTATTTGTCAGACAAATACAATGTCGAAAAAGCCTACATGTTTATAGGCTATGTTCCCGAAAATACGCAGCTCTACAACGCGTTACAAACTGCTGGTTTTGTCTGTATATTTCGGCCGACACTCAAATATACTGACGGGAGCGTGAAAGGAAACTGCGATGCCGAGCTGGTTTTACAGGCCATGATAGACCTTGGGGCATATGATAGCGCAGTTATTGTGAGCGGGGATGGTGATTTTCAATGTCTCGCGAAATACCTTCACGAAACCGGGAAGCTTGACGCCCTCCTTATACCAAACCGGGAAAAGTTCTCTGCCCTGTTAAAATTTGACTTTTTAAAGCCGTATCATCGGTTTATAAATGACTTAAAAACAAAAATAGAATACAAAAAGAAGAACCCCCGCGAGGACGAACACTCGAAGGGGCTGACTTCTATTGGTGATGGTCTAAGTATAGCAAGAACGCAGAAACATGTCAAAGGAAGTAAAGGGGCGAGGCGGTGATGTTCTCATACTACTCACGCCATACTGATAACTACCGCGGAGGCGATAATGTCTAGCCAGCGTCAACTTAAAGGCCGCATTCGATCTGTCAAATCGACGAAGCAGATTACAAAGGCTATGCAGATGGTGGCAGCGAGCAAAATGCGACGGGCGCAAGACGCGACGAAGGCGTCAACGGCGTATTCGACAGCGGCGCGAGAACTCTTAACCTACTTTGCCAGTCAGGGGGTGACGCAGGATCACCGCTGGTTCGTACAGCGGCCGGTGAACACGAGGCTTATCATCGTGATTGCGGCGGACAAAGGCCTTGCGGGGGCGTACAACACCAGTGTATTCAAAGAGTATATTCAAGCCCTACGTTCCGATGAAGCTGCCGGTGTACAGAACCAGACAATCGCCGTTGGACGCAAAACCGCCCAGTTTGTGTCGCGGATAAAGAACACGGTGGTGCTTGGTACATATGAAGACCTGCCTGACCACCCAGAGGGTGCGCAGTTTCATGCGATTTTAAACACTGCAAAGGACGCATACGAGCAAAAGACAGTTGATGCAGTCGATGTTATCTATACCAAATTCGTGAGTAGCATGACCCAGACTGCAACCACGACACGACTTTTCCCAGCTGGATTCGATGAAACAGAAGTGCCGCGTAGTATTAGCGAGGCGTTGTATGAACCGAGCGTCGAACGTGTCCTCGACGATGCGGCCTACCGACTGGTTGGTGCACAGCTGTTTCAGGCGCTGTTAGATGCACGGGCGTCTGAGCACAGTATGCGCATGCTGGCGATGAAGAATGCCACTGACAACGCGTCTGACCTAGCGGACGATTTGACGCTAGCCATGAACAAGGCGCGTCAAGGGGCGATCACTCAGGAGCTCTCGGAAATAAGTGCTGGCGTGGAGGCGATGTCGGCGTAGCCGACAGAAGGTAGGATAATGAAAATGGAAGCGAGAATAAAATCATTTACAGATATAAAGATATGGCAGGAGGCTCATAAACTTGGACTGCTTGTTTATAAGCTGGTGAAACAATTTCCCAAAGATGAGCGTTTTAGTTTAACGAGCCAGGTTAAACGAGCTGTCATATCTGTTACGCCACATATTGCCAAAGGATTCTCCAGGGAGACTTTTTTGGACAATAACCATTTCTATATCATGACACACGGTTCTCTGGCGGAAATCCAAAACCAACTGTTGCTCGCAAGAGATGTAAAATATGGTGAGGCTGTTGGTTTTAAAAAGTTTGCCGATCAATCTGTTGTCGTTAGCAAGTTATTGTCAGGTTTGATTCGTTCAACAAAGGATAAAGCTAATTCGCAAGCTTCGAGGTTTGAGCTTCAGGCTTTTGCGACTGAAAGGAGCATGTAGTGAGTAAAAACACAGGTAAAATAATCCAAATCGTCGGCGTAGTTGTGGACGTTGAGTTTGCGGGCGGGTTGCCGGCTATGTACGACGCGCTTGAGGTGCGACGTGATGGTGAAACGGTAACACTTGAGGTTGCGCAGCATCTTGACGAGCAAACGGTTCGCTGCGTGTCAATGCAAAGTACGGACGGGTTGAAACGCGGTCAGGCAGTGACCGCGACTGGCGCGCCTATCTCGGTGCCGGTTGGAGACGAAACACAAGGTCGCATGTTTAACGTGGTCGGTGAGCCTATAGATGGCAAACCGGCGCCAAAAGGCAAAACAGCCCCGATTCACCGCGATGCCCCGTCTCTTGACGAACAGAGTAATAAAACCGAAATTCTCGAAACCGGGATCAAGGTCATTGACCTGATTGCTCCTATCGCCAAAGGCGGTAAGGTCGGGTTATTTGGCGGGGCCGGTGTTGGCAAAACGGTGCTTATACAGGAACTCATTAACAATATTGCGAATTTTCATGCTGGTAACTCGGTGTTTGCCGGGGTCGGCGAACGAACCCGCGAGGGTAACGATCTCTACTATGAGATGAAAGAGTCGGGCGTGCTTGACAAAACCAGCTTCGTGTTCGGCCAGATGAACGAGCCGCCAGGAGCGCGTCTGCGCGTGGCCCTGAGCGGTCTTGCGATGGCTGAAGCATTCCGTGACGCCGGCAAGGACGTGCTTCTTTTCATAGACAACATTTTTCGTTTCACGCAAGCTGGGAGTGAAGTTTCTGCCTTACTTGGACGTTTGCCGAGTGCTGTGGGGTACCAACCGAACTTGCAACAGGAAATGGGCGCCCTGCAAGAGCGTATTACCAGTACGAAAAAAGGCTCCATCACCTCTGTGCAGGCGGTGTATGTGCCAGCAGATGACTTAACCGACCCGGCACCGGCGACGACGTTTGCCCATCTTGATTCGACGATCGTCTTGAACCGCGGTCTGACGGAAATTGGTATTTATCCGGCAGTGGATCCGCTTGACTCTAACTCAACCATACTTGATCCAGAAGTGGTCGGCGAGGAACACTACCGTGTGGCGCGAGAAGTTCAGCGAGTGCTGCAAAGCTACAAAGAGTTGCAAGACATCATCGCCATACTTGGTATGGAAGAGCTGTCGGATGATCAAAAGCAGACGGTTGCACGAGCGCGTCGCCTCCAGCGGTTCCTTGCCCAGCCATTTTTCGTTGCAGAACAGTTTACTGGAAACAAAGGTGCCTATATTAAACTCTCAGATACCGTCAAGGATTGTGCCGACATACTGGCTGGCGTGTATGACGACAAGCCGGAGGGCTGGTTCTATATGGCTGGCGGGGCTTTGAGCGAAAAGAAGGACTAGTCAAGTGAAACTTCGTCTTATTACCCTTTCTGGCGAGCTGGTTGACACCGACGTGTACGAGGTCGTTTTGCCGACAGTTGATGGAGAAATATCAGTATACCCCAACCACGAGCCGCTCGTCACTGTTGCGAAACCGGGTGTCGTGACGGTTCGGTATGACAAAGGGCATGGCGTTGACCACCTTGAGTACTATGCTATTAGTGGCGGTATCGTGGAGATAACGGGCGCTGGCGTTCGCATTCTTGTCGACGAGGCAGAGCATGGCGACGATATCATCGAGGCTGAAACACAGGCGGCACTCGAGCGCGCCGTGGAGCTACGCGATCATGCCAGCGATCAGGTCGAGCTTGACAAAGCGCATCAGCTTGTCGATAGGCACATGGTCCGACTGAAAGTGGCCGACCTGCACCGACGAAAGCGAAAGTTGTAAACATACACCACCATGCTTTAACAGAGCCAACGACAAAATGGAGAAAAAATCATGAAAACTCACAGCATTCAAGAGATGCTGCCACTTGGTTATGGCAATCCTGATGCAAAGATTAGCTATATCCGGCAAATTGAGAATGGCTCCCTTCACCCGGATGTTGCGAAAAAAGCATCCGAGATCATACAAGCTGGCAGCTGTATGGTCGCTATCAACGAGAAAGACGACGGCTGCATCGACGGTCGTCTCGCACAACTTCTGGTTTTTCTGGAAGGTATTGAGGGTGAAGATTTTAACGAAATTGAGATACATGACCTCACGGCACATAACAGAGCGAAAGTAGCCGGAGGTGGGTATATCACATCGCTTGCTATGGAGATGGCGCTGAATTCGACGCATCAAACAGTGGATGAGGCGTTGCAGTATGTCGTACAGCATCTTGCGAGCCATGGTGTGTACTGTGGAACACATACTGGCGACCATGGGGGTGCGCAGGGAGTTGACTGCGGCGCCAACGATCGCTTCGAAGATATTGTATCTATCATGTATGGTGCAGAGTATGGTGACAAGATACTTGAGTCTGTGCGAGGGGCGTGGCCGTTGTGTCAGCCTGGCAGTGTTGACGATGATACCGTTGCTCTGGTGAAGCACAATAGTCATAAAAATATCATCCGCGATAAGTTTTTCGCAAAAAGTGATGGGCGCGCGCGGTATGGTATTATCATGGACGGTATTGCTGATGCACAAAAATCATCTGGCAGCGAGAGGCCCGTATCGGTGAGTAAGCATCTTGGCGGGAGTCACAAAGAAGCGTTTATCATTCTCAATACTGTTGACGGTAAGACATTCTCTCAGGCGGCATTCCATGCGCAATTGCAAGAAGCATTTCCAGATGTCGCTGCAGATAATCTCCCACAGGCATTTGTTGTTGATCTACCTCGTATCGCTGCCCTTGCCCAAGTTATGGCAAAGGGTCGGACTGATGAGAATGAGTCAAATGAAACCGCGCTTGTTGCGGGCCTAGCATTTCAATTTGCCGTTGCTGCGACGCTTACTGACGGTTCACTGCGGACATTTGTTGTTGAGTAAATCCAAGGATCGTGCGAGCTTCGTCTGTGGTTGTCGCAAGCATGAGGGTGGATCGCAGTTCGCTTGCGCCGTCAAAGTCGCGTATGTAGATTTTGAAAAATCGTTTGAGTGTTTCAAATGGCCGCTGCAACTCCGGTTGCCACTGGTCGAACAAGTCCAAGTGGTAGCGTAGCAGGTCAAGTAGCTGCTGTTTTTTGAGTGCGGCTTTGCCACGACTGAGCTCAGAGTGCTCTCTACGGACGGAGATTTCACCGTGAACTATATTCTCGGATAATCTTCCCTGTGGTATCCGGCTGGCCGAGGCGGCGGCCACAGCCCCCTCGCTCAATAGTGGCTCATCCGCCCCAAGTGGTGAAATATTGAAACAAAAAGGATCTTGGAACACACCTCGTCCGATCATGACGCCGTCCACGCCATAGCGTTCAATAAGCTCCAGCCCGTGTGCTCGGTTTTGAATATCACCATTGATGATGAGTAGAGTGTCTGGCGTAATGTTGTCTCGTAATGTTTTGATGGCGGTGATGAGTTCGTAGTGGGCTGGCACTTTGCTCATTTCTTTTTTGGTGCGCAGGTGTATGGTGAGCGCGACGATATCTTGTTCGAGCAGTGTCGTGAGCCACGCTTTCCACTCATCGATGCTGGTGTAGCCGAGTCTCGTTTTGACACTGACAGGCAGGCCGGCGGTTTTGGCTGCGGCAATCGCGGCAACGGCGACATCTGGTTGACGGATAAGGGCGCTGCCACCAGATTTTATGGCGCTCTTTGCCGGACAACCCATGTTAATATCAATACCGTCAAAACCAAGTTCAGCGCAATGCTTGGCAAAGTCTTCCATGTCGCCTGGTTCCCCGCCCCATATCTGTGCAACCAGTGGGTGCTCGTCGTCGGTTTTGACGAGACGACCCTTGATGGCTTTATTTCCGGCGTGGACCCAGCCGGTCGCGTTGGCAAACTCAGTAAAAAACACGTCTGGAGCTCCGGCTTTTTTGACGACATGACGAAACACGACGTCCGTGACGGCTTCCATAGGGGCTAATGCAAAAAATGGTTTTGGGAGACGGTTCCAAAATGACATAGCTGTACTAGTATACTGTGTTGTATCTGTTGGTGACAACGTGGTGTATGCAGGAACGTGGGGTAAAGAACGAGCCCGACAGATGTCGGACTCGGCGTGGTTCTGTTTGTTCTGCGACAACCGCCGAGCAAATGAATCTCACGTGTTGGGTTTGAGGTGGTCAGGCCGAGCAAATACTCGACCTGACCTAAAAGGGAGAGCACCCAGTTGCTCAAATCCCTACCCCGCTTAGGGCGGCATTGCCCTAGAATGGTACCGCGTATGGTACCAATGATTTAAAGACGGCTGACCTACGCGTAGTCATGGCATAATGCTGGCGTTGTTGCCCACTATACATCCGTCTCGATGGTCTTTCATTGAGACGTAGGAGAGACGCCTCTCCAGACCATATCGCACACTCAGCAACTTGAGTGACGCGTTGCGATTGCTTTACGGGGGCTAGTAGCCGCTCGGTTGATCGGGGGGATGCAACGTCACGACTACTAGCCGCTGCTCAAAGGCAGCTCGTATCGACAGGGGGCGTCGATACTACCCTGAACGGGGATAACAGCCAGGAGCCGTTATGTACTTACGATACCACATTATATAGTGGTTTGTAAAATGTCTTCTTCAAACCGTTGTATACCGCCCAACGAACTCTCGTAGTTGTCTGGCTGTGTAAAGTCAAGTGACTGTATGCGCCGCCACACTTCAAGAACGAGAGTGGTAAACTGGCGTAGTTTATCCTGGTTATAGGTATAATCGAGCAAAACGATATCGCCTTTTGCGTCTGGTTCAATAAACTCAAGACGCGCGCCCGTGACAGTGTAGCCACTGAATTGACGAGAATGTTCAACGAGGAGCTTGTAGAACATCAGCTGCTGCTCATAATGATGGAGTTTGATCTTTTCGTATTCGGTCGTACCATGCCAGCTTTTGGCAGCTTTGCCGGTTTTATAGTCGGTGATAAAAATGGTTTTTTCGTCGTGATCTATGTCGATGAGATCGAGGGCACCAGTCAGAACCGCGTCATTGACGGCGACGTATTCATTCGAAAATGTACGTTCCGTGAGCTGTTTGCCACTAAAGCTATCGTATCGCTGAGCGAGAAATGCCGTCAAGGATTTGCTGCCGCGGGAAGAAAACTTTTCAAGATCGAGGTGAGACATTTGGGTCTGTTGCAACAATTGTGCAAAGTCGTGCAAGACGTCCTCGACTGGCCGTTTTTTGCCTGTGGCCGCAAAATGTTGATGCGCGCGTTGTAGGGCGCCGTGTATTGCCGACCCATAGGCTGCACTGGCTGGCATGGCTTTGGGGAGTCTGAGCAGGTTATGTAACAAAAAATACTCGGGTCCACCCCTAGTGACGTTAAGAAAATTATTGAAGTGAGTGGCGCTCAGTTTGTATCGTTCGAGCAGTGGCGCGAGGAGTAGTTTTCGGTCATAGTGGCTGACGTCGAGTAGCGGCGTAAACCATTCGTGCTCTGCGGTTGCTGCGGCTTGCTCGAGTGGGAGTTCTGATTGTTGCTCAAACAGGCTCGGGGGGACAGCGCCAACGCCAACGAGGGCTTTGCCACTTTCGGTTGTTCGAGCGGCAAATAAAGTCAAGGTATCTCGTGCACGGGTAAGGGCGACATAGAGTAACCTGAGGCGCTCATCATCGCTATCGCCAACTGGAGAAAGTGCAAGATTAGACGGAAAATTCAGTAGGCGTCTACGCGAACGAGCACTACTGCCCCATACCGAATCATGAACGTCGGTGACGTAAACATTGTTAAACTCGAGGCCTTTGGCCTTATGGGCACTGAGTAAAGTGACGGCTGATGTATCGGTCGCGACCGTGCTGTTTGCTGTGAGATGGAGCTCTAAATCACGAGATATATCCAGATATTCTATAAAATCGTCCAGCCGAAGTTGCATACCTGGACGGTAGTCGCGCATGGCGCTGCGAATTTTCTGTAAGGCCGAAAGATGTGATAAATACGCCGGAGAGATATGCTCCGAGTCTTCGAAGAAGTAGCGCTTGTATGGTGCATAAAACCCTCCTTCGCTCCCTTGTACTCCAAACAAATAGTCCAACATATACTCAAGCGGCTGCGAAGTGACGTGTGCCGACCCAACAATGAGCCATTCGGCAATATCACGGAGTTGTCCGTCTTGCTCGAGCATTACTTCAAGCCAGAATTTTTTTTGGCGATGGGCGGTGAGACTCAGGTTCCACAAGTCTTTGGCCGCCAACCCCCAGGCAGGGTGTGACAGGAGCTCTGGCATATGGTCGTTGGCAGCATCGAATTCTTGTCGTGATATGTGCCATACAACATGAGCGCATGCTTCGAGTTGGCGGATTGGTTCGCTGTCAAGCACATTCTCTTGGCGCTCGTAGTGAACAGCGACACCTGCGGCCGTTAAATGTGGCACAAGGGCAACCAACTCTTTGTGGTGACGTGCTATGACTGCATGAGAGGCATCGGGAAACTGTTGCAATTCTGTTGCAATAGCGCTCGCAAGCCCCGCGTATGACTGTGACACTGTTTCGTATTGCTTTGCGCCGACAAATGCTGATTTGGGGGTGTGATGCGGAGTGAGTACCTTTGAGACACCCTCTAATGTGTGCTCAAGTCGTTCGGTTGCTTGAACAATTACCGTGCGGGCGAGGTCTAGTATGGGAGCTGCCGAACGATAGTTATCGGTGAGTGTTATAACCGTCACATCCCGGTAGCGGTTTGTAAAATCGAGGATGTTGCTCAGGTCAGCACCCTGAAAGCGGTAGATAGCCTGGTCATCATCGCCTACGACCATGAGGTTGGGCCGGCCGGCGCTCGCAGGGTTGTTGGTAAGGTTCCATATGAGGCGCATTTGAGCATCGTTAGTGTCTTGGAACTCGTCGACTAGTATGTACTGGTACTTTTCTTGAAGCGAAAATCGCAATTCGTCAAATACCTCGAGGGCGTGGACGACGCGAAGTATCATATCGTCGTAGTCGTAGAGCTGCGCTTCCTGCATCGCGACAAGATAAGCGTCGTAGACTGCTTGAAGTGCACGAAGTTTTTGGCCGCGTTTGTCGTCCTTGAGGGTCCAGTTTCCATGAGCATCTTTTTCAAGAAACGCGTTCTTCCAAGCCGTGATTGTTTTTGTTGTGTTGTTGGCCTCGGCGTCTATAAGCGCACGCTCCAAAGACTCTTGCAATAACGTTGCAAGAGGATGATAGACGGCAAGTTCAAACGCATCCTCGTGGTATGAGCGCATAGCTTCTACCAGTTCCCTAACAAGACCGTACGTTTTTTTACTCACACGGTCATTGAACGCATTGGCTAGTTTGGGTCGTAGCCATTCGCAAAACGCAGCGTTTCGCTGAAGGATGTGCTCGAGCTCATCTGGTGTTAGCCCGCCACGCTTGAGTTCCGAAATGGTGGCTTGGATGTCGCGCAGATAGGTATAGCGACCGTTGAGCTGGCTTGATAGAGGGTTGTCGTGCGGCAGTTTTCCGAGGATACTCGATAGGATTTCGTAAACCGATAGCTCGTCAGCTGGTCGAAAATGAGCGCCTTGGTAAAAGTATTCACCGTTGGTGTTGATGACTTCACTACCAAAGCTATGAAATGTATGAACGGCCACTTTATAGGCATCTGGTCCGAGAAGCGATGTTAATCGTTGCCGCATATTGAGGGCAGCACTGTCAGTAAAGGTCAGACAGAGGATATTTCCGGGCAGCGTATCTGTTCTTTGCAGTATATTGGCAACGCGGACACTGAGTAGCTCGGTTTTACCAGTACCCGGCCCGGCGACAACCATGACCGGTCCATCGATTGCATCGACCGCCTGTTTCTGGGGCGCATTCAAAGCGGCATAGCGCGTAGTAAATTCACTCATTATTGTACTTAGTATAGAGTATGTCGGGCTACCAGGCTACAGCTGGAGTTCTTTAAATGCTTTTGCGAGGAGTGTGAGGTGCGTCGTATACGTGTCAGGCAATACCAATTGGTTTTCAAGGTAAAAATAGATTACCGTGTCCACAACCTCAATGTTAACGTTTGCGTAGTTGTCGTACAAAAATGCCATAAATCCTGGGTTAAGCAGCTCAAATGTCGCCAGGCGATCGGCATCGGTGGCGTAGACGTTGTAGCGCTGGTTAAAGTCCGGCCACTCAAACTCGTACTTTTGGTATCCTTTCGGCGGAAAAAGCCGTCCCCCAAACCCCTTCTTTCGTTCAATGAGTATGCCGCCATAGGTTCTCGGGACGTTGACCTGCCCAACAAGGTATAGTTTATTATCGTTAGAATGTGCCGGGTAACTGGCGTAGGTATAGAGCTGTATGAGCAAGTTGTTCCACAGGCCAATAACGTGGTTGTTTATATCGCTTTTGCCAAATCCGCCATTTTTGAACAGCTCACCCCTTGTCGGAAGGAACAGCCATCCCATATCGAGGCTGTAATAAAAATTGTTTTTCCGGGCGAAGTCCCGCAACGCTACTTCTTCGTCGCTGGCATTCTCGGTACTTTGGCGAATACTTCCGAGTGCCCATGAACCATTTTGGCGCTGAAACACCCATTCCTCTATAAACGAACGGGCATCTGTAAAGAGGTAGGATTGGCTTATTTCATCGAATAATCGGTCATTTGCTTTTGCCTCGATGAATACTGAAAAAGTGTCCTGTGTATCGTCAGTCTGATCATTGACGGCGCTGGTATCTATTTTGGTGATTTGCGGGTTTTCGATGACGTTGACACGACGTATTTCGGCAAGGGCCCTGACCATAAGGCTGGCGTGACCAGCGTAAAACGGCGTCATGTATTCTTGAAAACGGCTGGCATCACGGCGTGACCAGTCGGCCTGGTAGCGCATAAATGTGTTTGTGGCAATGCCGTGGAGTTCGGCTTCGTTCCAGCCACTTGCGGCGAGCTCGGTATCGGCTTTTTTAAGACGCGATCGCATTTTTTCCCAAAACCCGAACATGGCTGCGTACCACCCCGCCCATACGCCGGCGGCGAGAGATAAGAACAAGTAAAATCCAAATCCGTTACCGATTGCTGTCATACCCACGAGAAGTGCAATACTTACCAGTACCCCACCCACAATCGTAACGGCGAGTGCTTGCGGTCTCGGAAGCAGTTTTTTTACAAAATTTGCGCACCACTGACTCGGCAAAAACGTGAGGACGCCTAGAAGATCTGCTCCGCCGCCGCCACCAGAGCCACCACCACCACTGCGGGCAAATAACTCAAGAAATGAGAGTATAGGCATAACTGTTTATTAGTATACCTTATTGAAGCTGCTTGAGTATAGTGCTACTTGGCGGTACAATATGCCCATGAATGACGACGTCGTCAATGACATCGCAGTTGAAGAATTGGTCAAATCTCATTTTGGCCTTCAGCTCGATGTGAAGCAGATGATTGCTCGTGATATACCTGTTAGTCATGTTGCTTCGGCGAGTGTTTTTCTGACGCCAAAGCATCAACTATTCGCGCTCATTCAGGCGCGTTCGGTGCTGACGTACGGCGATGTTCGCAAGGTTGCAAAGCACATGGGCCTCGAGGTGGAAACATATATTCCGCCGGGCCATGATGAGGGTCATTTTAACGCGCTCGCCCGCGAAAAATTTCGACAGGTCTTTCCTGGCCGACATGACGTGTCCGACGAAGAACTGCGGTATTATCGCACACTCGTCCCCTACAACCCCGCGTTGTTAAAAGTTCAGTCGGTCACCGCAGGTACTATTAAACAGTTCGATTCGCATGATAGCTCAGAGTGGCGCGTTGCCGCGCGGTTTGCGTATAAGCAGATTAAAACCGCCCTATAAGGCTACTCCGTATCAGATTGAGGCTCGCTGGAACTTTTCCAGTGTGTCAATCCGGTATTCGTGTTGGTCAAGTCGTTCGTTAATGAGAGACGTATTCTCAAGGTTTGGTGTGAGAATTTCGATAATAGCATCAAGTTTTCCGTCCATGTGCTCATGGAGAATCTCAAGACGTTTGACATCGTCCCTGAGTTCAGAAACGTCCTTCTTCAGTTCAGAAACGTCCTTCT
>JBDHUL010000026.1:0-12394 GCA_039812985.1 Saccharimonadaceae bacterium (SeqCode) | reverse complement strand
TAAAGGTGTTCCACGAGCTACCAGTCAGCGTGGTTTCGGGTGAACTGGCGAGGAGTGTCAATGGTGAGCCGCCTCCGCTTGTACTGTAAATACCAACAACAGCTTTATTGAGCGGTGCCGTCGCAGCGTTGCCTATGTAGGCTTTGATCTGTGAAATTGTTCCGTTTGTCGCGGGGGTAATTTTGGCATAGGTGTAGGAGTTGTAGGCACCTGTGTCAGGGCCAGACCCTATAGTGCTTGTGCCGACCGGTCCCGCTCCTCCGGCGGCAGCATTTGAGTTGATCTTAAATGCGCCTCCGTCACTGTTATCGATACCAACGTAGTAGCTCGTACCGCTCGCGTTCATTTCAATACCGGCGTCACCCGACCCGGTTTGTTTTATGATCGTTTGCAGCCGGTTGCTCAGCGCGTCGTTAGACTCGATGTGCAGCGTGGTTGTTGGGGTGTTCGTACCAATACCCAGACGTGCGTTCTGAGTGTCAGCGGTGAGTACGCTGCTCCCAGTACTGTTCTTGAGTGTAAAAGCTGTTGTACTGTCGGTGCTTGGCTGAAGTGCGACCGACCCAGTGGCCGAGACGCTGGCGACAAGCGTTCCGCCGCCATTACGCAGGTCCATAAGGTCGGCAGTCTGGCCGCTGGCGCCCTGTATAAGCACGCCGACATTGCCCGCGGCACTGCTCTGTACGGCGATATTGGCAGCCTGTAGGGTCGTTCGGTTCTGGATGAACCCGGTTGCATCCATGCCGCCGAGTTGACTGGCATTCAATGCGTAGGGAACGGCCGAGAGCCGTTTCATGGGTATCATTTCACCGTCGCCCCCGCAGGACCCAAACGGGGTACACGTCGTGTTTGTGTTGCCGATGTTTACGCTAAGCCACAGGGTGTCCTGGTTCCAGTCGATGCTCGACCCAAATGGGGTAATGCTCCCAAGTTGAACTGATATATAGCCGTTCACAACTTTCACGCCGTTACCAGCGTTGTTGAGCCAGTCCTCAGTCCATTTGAGGGTACCACCAGGGTTGCCGGCCGCTGTTCCTGGACCGTCTTGGTATATTTTGAATTGAACGTTATAAAACCCGTCGGCCGCGACGGCGCCCTGAGCATTCAAAAGCCTCCCCTGAAAGTTCAGCTGTTTGTTGATACCAACGGCAGCAGAAACAGGGGTCATCAGACTAAAGCTGAGGCCAACTATCAGCACACCCAAAACAAGGGCGCGTGCCAACAATCGCCGGAGTGGTGTTCCGACCAACTCAAAAAGCATGGTGAACTCTTTTTGACTTATGTTTGTGTTATTTTGATAAAGCCGTTTTTGTCTCTCTGGTTTTATCTACTTGGTAGCATAACCGATATGCTCACCAAATGCAAGGGTGTTTTCGTAAAATAGTGAGTAGCTTGTACTGCGGAGAACTAACTGGCGAGCAGTTGACCTCGCCGCGAGAGGAGGGATTTTTCGCGGCGTTCACCCAGCCAGAAACTTGCCACCACGGCAACGGTGCTCGTGTAAAGTGGCCATAGAAGGACCAGTTTGCTCATTGTATCGGCTTTAACTGCGGCGGTGCCGGTTGCGGTATCTGGCTGACCGTTAATAATCGCTGCTACAGTAATGAACGCGACCCGTCCGTTTCCGTCACTGGCCTGGACTGAAATCTGGTAAATACCAGCCTTTTGATAGGTATGTGGGACGCGAAATGTCGTGTTATCGGGCCTCGACACCACTTTGTTGGTGGCGTCGCCCCACTGAATATTGAGGGCGTAAGGTGGGGTTCCACCAATAATGTCGATCGGCATACTCATTTCCTGCCCCGGAAATGACCCGCGGAAAACCGCGTCGGTATTCAGGAGTAGCTGCGGCCCGCCAAAGTCGAGCGTATTGATACCGGGGCTTTGCGGCGGCAGCGCATCATAGTATACGACGACCTTGTTTGAGTCGGGCCCTGGTTGGTTGAGTGCGTCATAGACTCTGGCGGTAAGGGTATTCTGGCCAAATAGCAGGTCAATGTCCAGGGTGAAGCTACCGGCATCGGTACATGCGGTCGAACCCGCAAATATATCATTTTTGAACACCTCAACTAGAGTATTTTTCGGGCACGTCCCAGCGATGGTTGCGGGAGATGTGCTAAAATGCTGACCGTTTGGCGGTGCTGTTATTTGGGCGGCGGTTGTCGGCGGTTTGCCCGGCATGCTCCCGCTTAGTCCTATGGAACCGGCCTCAGGGCCGTTGTACGGCGTCGCGGCTGAGGCAGTGTAGGCCATCAAGGGGAAAAGAGCAAGGAGTAAAATAGCCCCCAGGAGTCCATACGATGTGTGGTCGTGGGGCCGTAGTTTACCGCTATGAGCATGAGAGCTGATTTTTATGTTTGCTCGAGCCATACAATAACTATACCATAAGCGCTAGCGGCGGCGACGCGGCGAGCGCGACAAAATGTAGTCGTTGTAGCGCCTGAGACCGAACCTCAAGAGGAAGAATCCGCCAATCAGTCCAACGACAATGACGATGATGAGTTTCCATGGAAGTACCCAAAATGCCACTGTTGTGATGGCTTTTTGGCCATTTGTGCCATATGACACAACTAAATCGGCGGTGTATCGGCCAAAGAGAAAGCGATCCCCAAGGACTGCGTTATCGAGGGTACCGGTGAACTTGCGCGTACTGGCCGGGAGAACGTTGTTGCGCTCAAGATTTATGTTGACGAGTCCAATGTTGTTCCCGAACATGTCCTTAACGGTGGCTTGCCCGACGGGCTGTTCGTGAAGGTTTCCTTCGTTTTTGACGCGGAGCACAAAGTCGACCGGTTGTGATTCAAAAAGCCAAGCCGGTCGGCCGAAGTTATCGTAGGTGCCGAATTCACCGACAGTCATCTGTTCTTTAGCGTCACCCTTGACGCGCATCAGCACGAGAGCGCCCAGGCTCGCGCTCAGCGACACACCGGAACTATCAATACCCGGTGCGGTTGCAGTAAAACGAATTGTACTGTAGTAGCCTCCAGGTGCAGCGTTTTTCGGGATATTGATCGTGACGGTTAGATTCTCGATTTTTTTGGGTTGTAGCGTAAGTTTTGACAGCGGTCCGTACCAGCTTTTCATGGAGTACGGGTTATCTTCGGTGGAGTCCAATATGATGTCTGGGTTGCCTGATTCATCTTTGGCGCGAAAATCGTTCACCTGGCCAGTGACGATGAGCGGGGTATTTGCTACGTCCCGTATGCTAATCTGGGTTTTGACTGTTTCACCTGGATCACCACTGAGGTTAACGACTGGTGGTGAGATTTCGAGCGCCTGGCTTGATCCGGTGCTGGGCGCTGGAGCGGCGGGCGTTGGAGCGGCTATCACTGCTGCGGAAGCCGCAAAAGGGACAAAAACCGAACAAACGGCGATAAGTATAGCGAGCGTGGCGGCGGAGAATCGATGCTTCATAAGTTAAAATGTCGGCGTACAAATGTACGTTAGGGTGGTTATATAGGTTCCAGGAGCTTGGTTACCAGGAACGTTGGCAATGTATGAAACGGTGTAAACCTGTGAGTTGGTTGCACCAGCAGCAGTGTAGTCGCTCGCAGCAACGATATCACTTGTTGCGGTATTGAACTTGTAGCTATTGACTGTATTGAAGCCAGCTTTGGCTTGGCCGCGGGTGTTTGTACCGTCGGCAGCAGGCGCTACCTCAGCGCCTATGGCTGGAGTGGTGTTGAGCTTGAGGTTCATACCAAACTGACCCGTGCCAACGGCAGGGGTGGTGGCTGAGGCTCCGATGGCAGTAATGGTATTGGATCCGCTTGTCAGCGTCGGTCCATTGACGGTGATGACATAGCCACCCGGTGCATTGGTACTGGCAGCCATCTGCGAGGTTGCCTTGGCAGTGACGGTCGGACCGAATAGGACGTCGAACGATATAATACCGTTTGTGACAGCCGTGCAGTTGGTTGTTACCGTTTGGCCGGTGCAAAATATGAGGCTTTCTGGCATAATACCTTGAAGCTGAATCTGGTTAGCCGTGCTGGCGGCTACGGTGCCCGTGTCGATGGGTACGCCAGTGGCATTTGTTGAAGCATAGGTTGAAATACGGACAAAAAATGTTCCACTGTTCGTACCGTCACTGACGGTAGTGGGGTTGGTGATGTTGTTGACGACCATCGTGACGACAGTTGCCGCATTAACAACTGCTGCAGTGCGAGTGATATAAAAACCATTTACTCTCGAAGTGCTTGTCGCGTCGTTGTTCGAGAAGGTTCCCCCAAATGTAGAGCTAAAACCTGCCGCACCCGTTTGTGTTCCCAGTGTGCCGCCAGTGACCGATAGGCCAGTCGGCGCAGTACATGAGTTGCCGGCGTAGCTACCAGTTGTATCAGATGCGGTGGTACAGTAGAGGAACTTTATTGATCCAACCGACTGGTTGCCGACGCTCGGTAAAGTGAACTGGAAGGAATGGTTGACGACGCCACCAGGGGTCGAACCGCCGACCGTACCAATACCTTGGAGGGTGAGGCTACGCGTGGTGAGCTGGTTAGCAGAGGCACTCGGTGCGACGTAGGCAGAGGCCATGGTTGCGCATACAAAAACCAATGACACGAACAACAGCCGTCCACGAACCCTCACACTTCTCATGACAGTTAGTGTAGCACAAGCATTTCCTAGCGGTCAACGATTTCATATCCGTGTGGTGGCGTGCGTGATCTCGTGGGGAGTAGAGTTCACTTAAAACGTCGGGGTACAGATGTAGGTGAGGGTTGTAACGTAGCTACCAGCCGGCAAGCTACCAGTGACGTTTGCGATGTAGCTGACGGTGTATATTTGGGCATCGGTGCCCTGTCCCGACCCGCCGAAGGCGCTGTTGGCCACGACCTCGCCGCTTTGGAAGCGGAACTGGTCGATGGTATCATAGCCTGATGACGGTACAGCTTGACCTTTGTAGTTGCTTGGTCCGGTTGGGAGTGGGGCAACCTCTCCACCGAGCGTGACTCCGGTTGTACCGGTGATCGCATCGGAGTTAAGCCTGAGGTTCATGCCAAACTGAGAGACCCCGTGGTTGCTGGCATAGGCAGTGTTTGGCGTGCCGTTCATAGCCGTGATTGTGTTTGAACCTGAGGTAAGTGTCGGGCCGTTAACCGATATGACATATCCTGAGCCGGCGTTGGTGCTTGCCGCCATCTGTGACGTTGCGGTCGCTGTGGTGATCGGCGAGAACAGTTGGTTGAAGTGAATGACGCCTGAGGTTGCGGTTGAGCAGTCTGGGACGCTTGCGGTAAGGCCGACTGTCGCGCCGGTGCAAAAGACGAGTGACTCGGGCATTGTTCCGTCGAGAATGATGGGTTCAGCGGTACTAGCAGCGACGGTTCCTTTGTGGATCGGCACGCCGGTGGCGTTCGTTGTACTGTAGGCGCTGATGCGCACAAAGAAGGTTTTATTGGTGTCGGGGACGGTCGGGCCATAGATGGGGTTCACAACTCCGTTAATCGTGTACGACACGGTAGTGTTGGCGGCAAGGTTGAACGCACTGGCCCGAGACAGATAGAAGCTCCCGGCACTTGCGTTCATAGTGACACCGGTTATGCCGCTTTCGGCGCCGAGAGTTGCCCCAGAGGCGCTCAATCCAGTTGGTGCGACGCAGGTCGCTGCCCCGACATCGGCAGCTGTCGTACAGTACTCAAACTTTATAGAGCTGACGTTGCCACCGGCTGGAACCGTGAAGTCAAATTTGTGCGTGACGGTGCCGCCAGATTTTGAGCCGCCGTCAAGCGCTCCGGCAATGAGTGTCATACTACGGTTATATATGGCAGCAGCGTGCACTGTCGGCTGAGGCAGCGATTGCAAAACAACAGCTGCGAGCAGCATAACAGCGACGACAATACGAGGAAGCTTTATGTGGTGGTTTTTCATAGTGTTGTTTTTGTTTTATGGTAACTTTCACCCCATATGCTAGCATGAGCGCTATAACCGTGTCAACACCTTTTTCGTTAAAAATGCTCAGAGACTGGAGGGCGGTACTTCGCCAAGTACTGTTAGTAGGTTCCGGTGACGATAAGCGCTTGGTTTGTCGAGTACTGACCACCAGGAGTGAGTGGGGTGACGTTCAATATATAACTGATGGTGTAGTTGGTGAGGCCCGAACTCTTGGGAGCTTGCGCAACAATATCACCATCAGCATAGTGGTAAGTGTTTGCACCCGCGTAGTTGCTGGTAACAGAGCCGTAGCCAAATTGGCCATTGTCAGGATTGGCGCCGAGTGAGATGGGTGAGGTATTTGCGACTAGGTTAAGTCCAAACTGTTCGATGCCGGTCTGCGATGACCCCGGTATGGTCATTGGCGAGATATCATGCCCGGCATTTGTTGGAGGAGACCCCGTTACCTGTACGATGTACCCGTAGCTTGTGTAGTTGAGGACAGAAAATGTAGCAGTCGCGGTTGCAGTGGTCGACGGGGACAATACGCCGAAGTTTGCGTTTGAGGAGGTGATGGCGAACGACAACCAAGGGTACGGGTCGGTCTTTGAACCGGCGACAACCTGGTAATTTGACGATGACGAGGTACCAATAGCCAAATCGTTGACGCCGTCCAGGGCTTTGTAGTTAGCCGAGCTCGACTGAAGCATATTGCCGGTGCTAATGGCGCTTTCGTCAAAACGGTAGTTGCTCGACTGGAGGGCGCTCGCAGCAGGCCCACTGAAGCAGGCGCTACCGCACGCGGCAACCACGACGACGACGCTCCAACGCACCATAACCTTTTTCATACTTCTTACATTATAGTACATGTGCGGGTATGGCCAACAGGGAACAGCGCTTGTGCTTTTTGGGCGAAGGCTCTATACTTTCACCATCTAACCGTAGATAGGCTATGCCCGACGAAACCAAACAACCCCAACCCGAAAAGCTGACCGTTCAAGGTGAAACACCTTCGGATGCTGGGCCGAATACTGTCAAAAGTCCCACAGCATCGGCGTTTAACACATCTATCCGACCGCGCCGCGGGTCGTATCGTCCGAGCAGTACAGCGACATTTATCGGGTTGGCTGTGGTGGGGCTTATTATTGCGGCAAACATCGGTATTATCGCGTTTGTCATGCGCGGACAGGATCCGGCGCAGAGTATCAACAAAGAAACGGTGACACTAAGTGCTGAGACGCTCAACAAACTTGGTATGAGCAAGACACCGGTAGACAATGCCGGTACTGAGCTGGTCGTGGGGCCAAACTCGAAGTTCAACGGCACGGTGACGATGGGAAGCAATGTACGGATTGCGGGAACGTTAAACCTCAACAATGCACTTGAGGCGGCCGATGCCCGGTTGGACAAATTGCAGGCTAAAAATATGCAGATTGACCAGTTCAATGCCAATGGTGACGGTACAGTTTCGACAATGAACCTGCGTAAGGACCTGGTTGTCGGCGGGAGCGCAAAGCTTCAGGGGACAATGACCGTTGGGCAACTCCTTACGGTGAACAACAACGCCAATATTGCGGGGAGTCTCGCGGTTGGAGGGACGCTCAGCGTCCGTAACTTTCAGGCGAGCAGCTTGACGTCAGATACCACGTTAACCATCGGTGGGCATGTGGTGACGAAGGGCTCGGCGCCAGCTGTGTCAACTGGCCCGGGTGTGGGATCGAGTGGTACGGTATCGATAAGTGGTAACGATGCTTCTGGGACAATCGCTGTCAACACCGGCGTGGGTGCTGCTGGCGGGCTACTTGCATCGGTGACGTTCACGCACGAATATGCCACGACGCCGCATGTCGTCGTGACGCCAGTTGGAAACTATGCGCCGGTATTCATTAACCGCACAGCTAGCGGGTTTAGTATTTCATCGGCCGGCGCGTTGGCGCCAGCAGGGTATGCGTTTGATTACATTGTCATGCAGTAGGCCCCGCTACATGTTCACAAATAGGTGAACTTCGTTCTGCCGAGCGGTGATAATACCGGCATCGGCGTGAAAGGTAACAGGGGCATCCTCACCCGTGTCTATGGTGACATCGCAGGCTTCAAGGACGGAAAAAAAGTCAGCGTGGTCTGGAAGAACATCGAACGGTCCGACGCGATTGGCGGCCGACACGGCATCGGCTTCTCCCTCATAGTAAATCTCAAATGGAGCGCGGGCGATGACACTTAATCGCTTTTTTGGGGTTTTCACGCAGCGGTCTCTTTCGGGGTTGTTTCCGGAGCTGACGCTTCATTCGACGAACTCTCCTCGGTCGGCTTGCCGGTGAGGATCGCTTCGATACCGTCGAGCGTCTGAGCAAGAGTATAGTACTCCCCGGGATGCCCAGAGAACTTTTCGGCCACTGCAAAGTCTTGTGAAAAAAACTGGATAAGTTTCTTGGCATTTTGATAGTCTGCGCGGTCGGCCGGAGAAAGTTCGTTCTCGCCGACGATAGCAATGATATTCTTGAGACTATCGTATTTTTGCATGACAGACTGGACCTTTTCGGCCAGACGATAGTGGCGTTCGCCGACGATGGTTGGGGTGAGGAGGGAACTGGTGGTTTTGAGGAGGTTGACTGCGGGACGAATGCCCTGCTCGGCAATGGAACGGTCGAGCACGAGCACGCTGTCGAGCTGCTGAGAAATGGCCTGTACGGCCGGGTCAGATAGGTCGTCGGCAGGCACGTAGATAGCCTGCACGCTGGTAATCGTCCCTTTTTCGGTACTAGCGAGGCGGTCCTGGAGTCGGCGCAGATCGCTAAAGACCATTGGGCTATAGCCGCCTTCGCTCGGAATAAGACCGAGGTTGGTACTCATTTCGGTCATGGCCTGGACGTGGCGGTAGATGTTATCGACGAAGAACAGAATATCTTTACCCTCTTCGTCGCGGAAATACTCGGCGGCAGTGGCGGCCGCAGGGGCGACCATGCTGCGGATGGCCGGTGTTGCATCCATCTGGCCAAAGAACATGACAGTATTTTTCAGCACATCGGTATCGCGCAGAGTTTCGTAAAGTTCGTTACCCTCCCGGATACGTTCACCGACACCACAGTAAATAGACAACGATTTCGTCGGTGTGCCGTCGCCGCTTTTGTCCATGGTGACGTTGTGGATCATTTCCATGGTGAGGACGGTCTTGCCCACACCAGCGCCGCCGATGACGCCGATCTTGCGGCCTTTGACGAACGGAGTCAGGAAGTCGATAACTTTGAGGCCGGTTTCGAGCAGCTCGAGGTTTGAGCTATCACGGTAGCTGGTAGTGCCCGAAGGGACGGTGATGGAACGACGATTTTCGGTGACAGCCGGGCCTTTGTCAAGCGGTTCACCAAGCGCGTTGAATACACGGCCCATCGTGGCTGCCCCGACGGGCACGGTGACCTTAACGTGGCTACGGAACAAGCGTTGGCCACAGTGGATTGTCTGGTCATTGTTGAGGTTGAGACAGACAGCAAGACCCTTTTTAAAAAAGTTGACCTCAATAAATACGCTAGGGCAATTTTCGACAGCAAGGAGTTCTTTGGTGTCTGGGCGTTCGCCGACAATCTCAACTTCGACGGTCAGACCGCGGATAGTGCTGATCACACCTACGTAGTCATCGGTTTTGTAGCTGAGTTCCATTAGTTTCCTCCGGCGGCCGCAGCCGTTCGCTTTTTCTTTTTCATACCAACCAGTACTTCACGCAGTCGGCGGTCATTTTCGGCTCGTTTGGAGCGGTGGTATTCCATATGGTATTCACTGAGCAGTTCTCCAGCACGGTCTTCAGCAACGGTCATGGCGTTAAATCGACTGGCGGCTTGCGCGAGACCAGACTCGAGAATCGTCTGGCTTAGGGCGAGGCTCATCATCATGATTTCCATCTGGTCGGCTATTTCATCGAGTGACGGCTCAAAAATAGTGTCTTTGTCGGTGATGACGTATTCATCAGCTCCTTCGCTCAGGCTCTGGAGACGTGAGATAAGGTCAATTTTGCGGACTTCCTGTTGCCCAAGTGACATGTATTCTTCGTAGTACACACTGATGTGTGAGTATGGGATTATGGTTTCAATAACAGGAGTAACATCGATATAGCGGTCAGTTTCAGGTACTTGGAAAAACCGTATGTACGGAATACCGCGTTGCGTGAGCTGTCCGGCGCCGTGGCTGCCGAGCACGACGATATCGGTTTTTTCTGGGATGTACTCCGACTGCATGTTTTCTATCATCCGCTGGTCGAGGTCTCCCGACAAGCCGCCTTCTGCTGAAATGAGCACCATCACGCTTTTGCCGTTTCCGTCATCGCCTCGGCCGGTGATGCGTCGTTTTGGGTCAACACGTATTGCGCTGTAGTGTTCCCATAACAGCGCAAAAAACCGTTTTGACAGTTCAACTTTGTTCTTCACCTTCGCAACCTGCGTGCTTGCGAGACTTTCAAACACGTTCGTGAGATCGCGGAGTGTTTCAATACTCGCCGCTTCTTTTTCGATGACATTGGGGCGGCGCATCAGGCTCTTCTCCCAAGAAAATCATCGGTCAATCGTTGGTAGTTAACCATGGAAATCATCATGGTTTCTTCTCCATTTTTGGGTTTTCTGTGACCGGTTCCGCTTCTTTCCCCTCTGGTGCGCCGGGCTTTTTAGTGGGAAGCGGCGCGGCGCCAAAGGAGTCGAGTAATTCGACCTCTATACGGTCGTAGGCAGCATCATCGGTTGCTTCGGCGGCACGCTCACGGACGGCCTTTTTTAGAGCGGCAACGTCTATCGTTCGGTCGTCGGGCGACAGCATGATAGTTTCGAGCATGAGTTGCTGCTCGGGGAGTGAAAACAATTCTTCGGGAGGTTGCATAAGGGCGGCGTAGAGGTGTTTACCGCGGGCAAGATCGGTGCGCGTTTCTTTCGATAGCTGTGATGAAAAATGGGAAAATTCATCTGCCTGATGATATTTTGCAAGAGCTTTGAACAAGGCAGTAGACAGCTGTTTCTGGCGTTTGCTCTGGGCTTGTCCGCCGACGCGCGATACTGACAAGCCAGCGTTGACGGCTGGGCGCACGCCTTTACGAAAATAGCCGAGATCAAAGATAATCTGTCCGTCGGTAATGGACATGATGTTCGTTGAAAGATAGGCAGTAATATCGTCGTTTGGCGTGAGCACCACCGGGAGACTGGACAGCGTTTTGTCGTTGGTCAACAGGCGTCCGGCTCGTTCCAGTAGCGACGAGTGGGTATAGAATATGTCACCCGGATAGCTATCACGGCCCGGATCAACTTCTTGTAATAGCGACAGTTGACGGTAGGCTTCGGCGTGGCTCGAAAGGTCGTCATACATGATGATGACGTCGCGTCCTTCACCGGTTTGCCAGAGATACTCGGCCATGGCCGCTCCGGCGTAAGGGGCGAGGTAGCTCTGAGTGAGGCTATCGAAAATATTGGCGAGAACCACGATGGTATGGTCGATTGCTCCAGAGGCGCGAAGTCCCGACAGGAGGCGTTCGATATCGACTTTGCGTTTGCCGATCAGGACGAACACCGCAATGCGGTCGCTCCCTTGCTGGTTGGCGATAAGTTGCGACAAAAAGGTGCTTTTGCCGGATTTGCTGTCACCGAGGATGGCGATGCGCTGACCCATTACGATCGGGAAAAAGCTATCGACCGCTGAGACGCCGCTCACGAGCTGCTGGTCGAGCACTTTGCGGTCCATAATACCTGGCGCCGGGTTAAATATCCCTGAACGGGCCTCGGCAACAACCGGTCCCTTCCCGTCAACCGGTTCACCCATAGGGGTGATAACACGTCCAATAAGCTCTTTACCTACCGGTATTTGAAGCGTGTCGTACTGAAGGACAGCGAGGGTACCGAGAGGCAGGTGTTCGGAGTCGATGTTGTATAAAATTACTTTGTCGCCATACGCTTCGCGGACGAACCCGCGCTGGCCGTCCTCGAACAAGACCTGCGCTCCAATCCGTACGCCTTCAAGTCCCTTGATTTCGACGATAAACCGGTTGGTCGCGACGACCTCTCCAGTAAGCTGGTCGGCCTCGACAAGCTTTTGAAATTCAGCGTTTTCAAACATGGTTGAGCACCTCACTCATGGAGACCGTGCTCGAGAGAAGAGCGCGTCGGTGCGACCAGTCATGGACGTGGCTGCCGTAACGTACAACCATACCGCCGAGCAGTGTGCGATTTGACTCAAAGGAGACAAGTACGTTTGGCGACAGTTCTTGGCGGCACCACGCCGTGAGAGTTGCTTTGACGGCAGCGGTGACAGGAGCGGCGAGAGTGAGTGTAATAACCGGAGAGGTTTTTTTGTACTGCAACAGTGTTGCAATAACTTCTTCAAGTTGCTTGGGTTGCAAACTGGTACCGCCGCTGATTGCCCGTAGCAGGGTTGCGGTTGTTGGCGACAGTACTGGCTGGGTGGATGGGTTCGTTGTGCCAGACTGACGACGTATGGTCTCGTGTTCGTACCACCGAGCATATTCGCGTACCTCCAGTATGAGAGCAGTAAGATCCTG
>JBDHUL010000025.1:0-12436 GCA_039812985.1 Saccharimonadaceae bacterium (SeqCode) | reverse complement strand
ATCGGTCTTTTGACCGATTTTTGTTATGGTATGGCTGTTTGATTCGTACCCCCGACGTCTAGGTTCGGGGTGAGGACTACCCAAATGTATTTTGTCATCAAAACGTGCTAGCATAAGGAGTATGGCACGACTTTTTCCGAAAATATACTTTCATCCTGATATCGTTGATGCTGATAAAGCTTCGTTGTCAGTAGCGAGTTCAGCGGTACTCTACGGACTAAGCGTGTATACGGTTTTTAACATTCACGAACAAGATGGGGAGTGGCTGGCGTTTCGACTCGGTGACCACTATAAGCGGCTTGTCGACTCATGTCGGATTATTGGCATTACGACATTTGAAAATGAATGGACGTATGAGCAGTTTGAGGGTGCCGTACGCGAAACAGTACGAGCAAATAACCCCCATGAGGATGTGTTTGTTCGAGCAAGTGTGCATGTCGATGAACTACTGCCTGGTACGAGAACAAAAGGGCTGCATACAACACTTAGCCTGTTTCTGCTTGAGGCGGCACCTATTGTTCCACAGGAAGGGATGCGGCTCAAAACGAGCATGTGGCGACGGATACCGGACAATGCGATACCGTCACGGGCCAAGGTGAATGGCGCTTATGTCAATTCGGCACTGGCGCGGCAAGACGCTATGGATGCAGGGTATGATGACTGTGTGTTTCTCGATGTGAGCGGTCATGTCTGCGAGCTGAGTGCGGCAAATATATTTTTGGTGCGAGACGGCGTACTTGTTACTCCGAATAACTCATGCGATTTACTCGAAGGTATTAACCGGCGGACAGTTTTGGAGATCGCCCGAGACCAGGGTGTGCCGGTCGAAGAGCGCACGGTTGACGTTACGGAGCTGTATATAGCGGACGAGGTATTTGTCTGTGGTACCAGTTCATACCTCGCGCCGGTGTTTGAAATCGACGGACGAGACATTAACCATAGACAGTTCGGACCTTTGACGCGGCAGCTCCGAGAAATTCACCGTGCGGCGCTTGACGAGCCGTCTGAAAAGGGGTGGCTTACTAAGCTATAGCGTGGTATACTAGTTCATGAAAGAGGAGCCAAGTAACGGCTTATTTTTTATGACAGATACGAAAAACATCCGTAATATTGCTATTATCGCGCACGTTGACCACGGCAAAACGACGTTGGTTGACGGGCTTTTGAAACAGTCAAATACCTTCCGTGAGAACCAGGCTGAGATGAGTCAAACGCTTATTATGGATAGTGGCGACCAAGAGCGTGAACGCGGGATCACCATCACGGCGAAACAAACGACTATATACTGGGGGGAGTATAAGATCAACATTATCGATACGCCAGGTCACGCTGATTTTTCGGGTGAAGTTGAGCGTACGCTGAATATGGCAGATGGTGTGCTGTTAGTGGTTGATGCACAGGAAGGTCCTATGCCGCAGACAAAGTTTGTGTTGTCGAAAGCACTCGAACTTGGGCTTCGGCCAGTGGTTGTTATAAACAAAGTTGACAAACCGGCACGACGAATAGCTGAAGTTGAAGATGAACTAGCTGACCTGTTTTTGGAGCTTGCAACCGATGACAGCCAGCTCCACTACCCGACGTATTATGCTGTTGCCCGAGATGGAAAGGCGTGGTGCGAGATGCCAACGAATCCAGATGAGCCAGCCGACCTCACGCCAGTATTTGATGCGATCGTCGGCGATGTCGATGCTCCAGTCACCAAGACAGGCAGTTTGCAGCTTGTTGTGGCAGCGCTGTCACGCGACAATTTCCTTGGCAAGTACGCTACGGGCCGCGTGGAGCGGGGGAGCGTCACAAAAAATATGCCAGTCGTACTCCTCAAGGCTGATGGTACATCTCTGCCGTCAAAAGTCGAAAAAGTTTTTAGTTTTCGCGGGCTAGGCCGGGAGGAGGTTGACGAGGCCGAAAGTGGCGACTTGGTCGCGCTGACTGGCATACCCGAGGCCCATATAGGTGATACAGTGGCGGGACGCGATAACCCGGAGGCATTGCCGGTCATACAGGTCGAAGCGCCGACTATTAGTATGTACCTCGGTCCAAATACGAGCCCTATGAAAGGCCGCGAAGGCGATTTCAACACGTCTCGACAGCTGGGCGAACGTCTTCAACGCGAGCTCGAAACAAACGTGGCGCTTAAGGTTCGTGATGAGGGGATAGGATTTGTTATCTCGGGCCGTGGTGAATTGCATCTCAGTGTTCTTATAGAAGCGATGCGCCGCGATGGCTATGAGTTTGAGGTTGGCCGTCCGCAGGTCGTGACCGTACAGGAAGCCGGTCAGGAAAAAGAGCCAGTCGAAGAGCTCTATGTCGAAGTTGCGCCAGAATTTGTCGGTGTCGTGAGCCAGGAAATGGGTCTTCGACGAGCCGAACTGAAAAAACAGGAACAGACGAGTGCTGGACAAACTCGGCTGGAATATATTATCACTACCAGGGCGCTTATTGGTCTACGCAACCTCCTCCTTACCGCGACGAAGGGAACGGTTATCATGCATAGTTTGCCGCATGGCTACCAACCAGTAGGCCCGAAGCTTTCCAATACACGCGGCGGAGCACTCGTCGCATTTGAGGCTGGGACGACAACGCCATATGCACTCGAAACGGCCGAGGCCCGCGGCGAGCTGTTCGTCGGGCCAGGAACAGATGTGTATAGCGGGATGATTGTTGGGCTATATAATCGGGGCGAAGACCTCGAAATCAATGTGTGCAAGGAGAAGCACTTGACCAATATGCGGAGTAAATCGAGCGACGGAACAGTACAGCTCACTCCGTACACGCAGCTTAGCCTCGAACAATGTATTGATTTTCTGAATGATGATGAGCTTTTGGAGGTGACGCCAAAATCGTTGCGACTCCGCAAACGATATCTGGATAGTAACGAGCGTAAGCGGATGAGCAAATAAAAAGAGCCGGTGCTTCCGGCTCTTTTGCCCGGTGCAGAACTATCGCACCAGTGTTTCCTTGACACGTCGTGATACGAAGAAGTAGAGCATCAAGAGGCCCGAGAAGATCATGGTAATGACAATGCCCGAAATGAGTGATGGAGCTGAAGCTTCTGATACACCCGCTGTAAAGTTAACGATGGCATTGATAATATTATATAGTGCGACAAGTCCAAGCGTACCCACGGCAAGCCACTTGGCAAGCTTCTTCTCCATAGCCAGGAATACTGTGGTGGTGATACTCGCTGCGGCAAGCAGTGGAGTAAAAATAAGTGCGACTACCGAATTGGATTGAGTCGCATTATTCATAGCGCTACTATCCATAGCGCTATTATTCATAGCACCGAAGAAGAAGGTGATGAAGACAATACCGTAGATAGCAAAAACAATGGTAAAGAAGAGGAGCCATCCCTTAATACCCTTAAGCGATTCAGCCATCACAACATACTGCACCGGGGCAGCTTGTGGTTGTGCAAAATACTGTTGGTTGACTGGCTGTTGCTGGTACTGTGTGTTTGGATCGACTGGCGCTGGCCCAAATGTCTGCGGTTGTTGTTCTTTGTTCTGCATAAGTCACTCCGTATAAATGCTAATACTTGCAGTATATCAGAACCTTCGTAGATGTAAATAGAAAACAACAGGGGTGGTGTTTGCTAATCATCATGATAACGATTATGCTTAAAGATATGACGATCAATCGCTGGACTGATGTAAATGTCTTGTATCAGATATATCCACGGAGCTTTAAGGATGTAAATGGTGACGGGGTGGGTGACCTTGCGGGCATAACAGAAAAGCTTGACTATGTATCGGATGTGCTCGGTGTAGATGCGGTGTGGGTATCGCCCTTTTACCCGTCGCCGCAAACTGACTGCGGGTATGATGTGAGTGATTACTATGGCGTTGACCCGCTTTTTGGGAGTATGGCTGACGCTGATACGTTTATAGCGGCAGCGCACGCGAAGCGTATCAAAGTAATGCTTGACCTTGTTCCGAACCATACATCAGACCAACATGCGTGGTTTCAAGAATCCCGTTCGAGTCGGGCAAGTGCCAAACGCGACTGGTATGTCTGGCGTGACATACCCAATAACTGGCGCAGTATATCTGGCGGCTCATCCTGGACGTATGACGAGACAACAGGGCAGTACTATTTGCATTCGTTTATGCCGTCGCAACCTGATTTGAACTGGGAGAATCCACAGGTGCGTGCCGCGATGAAAGATGTTATTCGGTTTTGGTTTAGCAAGGGTGTTGATGGGTTTCGGGTGGACGCCGTGTGGGTATTGTCGAAAAATACGGCGTTTCCTGATGATCCGGTAAACGACCGCTATGAGGGGTCGAAAGATGACTTTGGGGCGTATATTCATCGATCATGCAAAAACGGTCCTCGCCTCGTCGAGCACCTTCGTGATCTGGTGAGTGTTACGAGCGAGTATAGTGATAAATATTTTTTGTTCGAGTACTATCCGGACGAGCAGCTAGGCGATGTACATGCGCAGATTTGTGCGCTGCATAGCGTTGCACCGGGACTGGCTGCGCCTATGTATTTCGAAGGCTTGCACCAGCCATGGCACGCGGAACACGTCGGACGGACACTCACCGACTATCTGCGAACACTACCCGATGGCGTGCGTCCAAGTTTTTGTTTTTCAAACCATGATCAGCCACGACTCGTCGGGCGATATAGCGAAGCTCAGGCACGTCTCGTGGCGTTTATGCAAATGACACTGCCTGGTTTGCCCGTTATGTACTACGGCGACGAGTTAGGTATGGAACAGGTTGATATTGCGGCCGAACGCATGAAGGATCTGTTTGAAAAAACCATTGATTCTGGCGGAAGAGACCCCGAGCGAACCCCCATGCAATGGGATGGCTCGTTGACTGGCGGTTTTACGACCGGGACGCCCTGGCTCCCTGTTCCAAAAAGCGCGGCATGGAAAAATGTCGATAGCGAATACGGTGACCCGCAGTCATGGCTTACGTTATACCAACAGCTGTTGCAGCTGCGGCGCGAACCGTTATGGCAGCGGGGGAGTTTTACTGTGGTTGATACTGACACTGGGTATGTTCTGGCCTATGCGCGCGAACTTGATGGACAACGGTACTACGTTGCACTTAACTATGCCGACGCAGCTCAAATATGCGCACTCCCGGAAGCAATCGTCGATGTCGTAGCGATGACTCACCCTGGGGCCGTTACGGTACGTTCGGATGGGCGGGTGAGTTTGGAGGGGTTTGGAGCGGCGGTGCTTGTCCCACGGGCTGGTCAGGGCAGTCCCGTAGTACCGTCGCCATAGCCTGATATTCGGCCGGTGTCACCCACAGGCGGTATTTTGATTTGACGGCAATTTGTCGGGCAACATAGGGGCAACGAAAGGCTTTGTTGGGTGGCAGCCAACTCGCGGCGTCGCTGTCGCCTTTGTTTTGGTTGGCTGCGCCGTCAACAGCGAGCAGTTCCAGCGGGTCGTTGGCTAGGGCATATCGCTCGAGAGCACTGAGTTGTTGCGCCCCTTTTTGCCAGGCATCGCCGAGAGCGACAACGTGATCAATTTGTACATCGTCGCTTGTGTCGGCTCCCCGTGTAAAGAAAATGGTAGTTCCGGTATACGGGTCGGCGAGTTGGCCGGATTTGACTTTGCACGTGCCGTTAACGAAGACGATATTTTTTAGGTCTCGGGCGAGGATAAAATTTCGAACATCGCAGGTTGGGAGTTCGGCCCAACCGTCTGAAAAATGCATCCGACTATACCCTGTTTTATTGGCCCGGCCTTTGACAGGGAGGGTTTGCAGGGCAGCAGCTGCGGCCGATGATCCGGCAGGTGTACGGGCACCATTTGACCCAATGACCGGTGTTGTACTGGAGAGCTGCCACATGCCAAGGGCAATAATACTGAGGACGTAGGCGTATTTTAGGAGGCGAGTGGTGCGGCGGCTGACAAGTTTTTTCCAAAAAGCCATAACACGCTATACTATAGTTCAGCATGAGGAGAAAAGAAATGGGACTTGCTGGTAAGCCTTGGGGTGACGTCAATGCTATCTACCAGATATATCCGCGGAGCTTTATGGACGCAAATAGTGATGGCGTTGGCGATCTGCGCGGCGTTATCGACAAATTGGATTATTTGAAAGGGCATGGCCGATCACTTGGGGTTGATGCTCTATGGATATCGCCGTTTTACCCGTCGCCTATGGCCGACTTTGGGTACGATGTCAGCGACTACTGTGACGTACACCCTATGTTTGGAACGTTGGATGATTTTAAGGAGCTACTTGAAGGTGCTCATGCCCGTGATCTAAAAGTCATCGTTGATTTTGTGCCGAACCATACATCGATTGAACACCCGTGGTTTCAAGAAGCCTTGCGCGACCCGAACAGCGATAAGCGTGACTACTACGTGTGGCATGAACCGGTTGATGGCCGCGAGCCGAACAACTGGGTGAGTATATTTGGCGGTTCGATATGGGAATATGACCAGCGTAGCGGCCAGTACTATATGCACAGTTTTCTCAAAGAGCAACCCGATCTTAACTGGGAGAACCCGCGTCTTCGTGCCGAGATGAAACGTATATTAACGTTTTGGCTTGATCTGGGCGTTGATGGGTTCCGGGTTGATGCGGTGTGGCATATGGCAAAGGACAAAAAACTTCGTGATGAACCGAAAAATGAACACTATATTGGGCCGCCTGGCACCTACGGAGAATACAAACGCATTTATAGCAAGTACGCGCCGGAACTGCACGACTATCTACGCGAACTAACCGATATTGTTGAGTCGTATCCGAACAAAATTATGGTATTTGAAACGTCACCGGACGAAGATCTCGGTCCAGTTGTTGACCAGTACGCGGCGCTATATGATGTAAATCCGCGCATCGGGTTGCCGTTTAACTTTGGCGGTATGTTTTTGCCATGGGGCGCTCGTCCTATGGGAGACTTTGTGCGTGACTTTCAGGCTATGCTGCGGCCAACTGATCGACCGGCGTATTGTTTTTCAAACCATGACCAACCACGCATTGTGAGCCGGTTTGGCCGAAGACAATCTCGGGTGGTGGCGATGCTACTACTGACGCTTCCGGGTTTACCAACAGTGTACTACGGTGATGAGGTAGGTATGGAAAATGTCCCCGTCTCACCTCATGCCATGCAAGACCCGGCATCGGCAAATAACCCTATGGGCGGTCGCGATCCGGAACGTTCGCCGATGCAGTGGACGAGTGGGCGCTATGCTGGTTTTAGCACGCACAAGCCGTGGCTGCCAGTACCAATATCAGCGAGAGTCTATAACGTAGCGCTTGAACAGCGCCGGCCGTCGTCAATATTTGCATTATATAAAAAACTACTGGCATTACGACGCGACGAGCCAGTGTTTCGGGATGGTATGTTTACGGAGTTGCACAACGACGAACGTCGTAACGTGCTGGTTTACGAACGACGTGGAGCCGATAAAGCATATCGAGTAGCGCTGAATTTTTCTGGGAAATACCGCCGCGTGAAGTTGGGGCGGGGCGCTAAGGTAGTATGTTTTACGTACCCAAATCGTCGTCCGTTTGTTCGAAACGGCACTGTGCTTCTAGGCCCCTACGAGGGCGTCGTCGCTAGGGTGTAACGTCATCTGGGAGAAAACCTTTTTCGTGACGAAAGTCGGCTTTCCATTTGTACCCTTTGTTGTAACCAAGAGCCTTCATGAGCTGAGTGGGAGCGTTACGGAGATGAAGCGGCACCGATGCGTCCGGGTAACGTCGGGCGAGGTCTTGCGCCGCATGCATGAGTTCGGTGACCTCACGGGATTTTTTGCTTCGCGCAAGTGCGACAGCGCAGTGGTATAGGTTATAGCTGGCTTCGGGGAGTCCGACGCGCTCGACGGCTTCAAAAGCCGCCACGGCAAGAGAGAGCGCTCCATTGCCGGCCAGGCCAATGTCTTCGCTGGCAAATACCACCATACGCCGCGCGATAAATTTCGGGTCTTCACCAGCGTCGATCATCCGCGAAAGGTAGTAAAGACTGGCCGTAACATCGCTCCCGCGGAGGCTTTTTATAAACGCACTCACGACGTCGTAGTGCATGTCGCCTTTTTTGTCGTAGCCGGGCACTTTTTTCTGAGCGGCTATTTTGACGAGTTCGGGTGTAATTTTTTTCTTACCTAAACTGAGAGCAAGTTCGAGGTTGCCGAGCGCTATCCTCGCGTCGCCGCCGGAGAGTTCCGCCAGATAATCAAGGGCTTTCGGGGTCACGTCCTTTGTGCGCTTGAGTGCTTTGAGGGCTCGTCGCAGAACCTCAATGATTTCAGTTTTTTCTAGAGGCTGGAGCACTAACACGCGGGTACGACTAAGCAGCGGGGTGATAACTTCAAAGCTCGGGTTTTCGGTCGTCGCACCAATGAGAGTGATGAGCCCGGATTCTACATGTGGCAAAAATGCATCTTGTTGAGCCTTGTTGAACCGATGAATTTCATCGACGAATAAGAGGGTTCGGATATTGAGGTTCCAGTTTTGCTTGGCATGCTCGACAACTCTTTCGACATCTTTCTTGCCACTGGTGACGGCGCTCAGTTCTACAAACTCAGCATCAAGTCCGCTGGCGATAATACGGGCCAGGGTTGTTTTGCCGGTACCTGGGGGTCCCCATAGGATGAGGCTCACCGGCTCTTTGTTTTTTACGATTTGTCGTAGTATTTCGGTTTCGCCAAGCAAATGTATCTGACCGACAACATCATCGAGAGTTTTCGGTCGCATCTGTTCGGCAAGGGGCACGCGGTAGTCCATACACTTCATTATACCGCCGTTGTCCATGCGGCGCGTCATGCTTGTGGTATACTTTCATCATGAAATCGAAAAAACAATTATCCAATCAGCGCCCGTCGCGTCTTGGCGGATGGTGGTGGGGCATTGCCGTGGCGATACTTATAGTAATACTGGGGGGAGTATGGTATATGACACAGAAAAAACAATTAATGACGTCGTCAATAGGTGCGACAGAAGTGAACGAGGCCATCAAGCGGTACTATCCGGAGTTTTCGTTTAGCAGTAACGCGACCATAAGGGCGTGTCAGGAGATGGTCCTTTATGACAGCATTGAAGGACTTAAAAAAGAAGAAGAGATAGCCCGCCAGGAGGGAAAGCCCCTCAACTCGTACACAAAACTATATACCGAAGCTGAAGCAAGAGCCTGTACAGCCGATGGTACGGTTGACAAAAGCAGCGTTGCGCCTATGTAGCCAGCCGGGTGTATACTAGGCATATGAAACGCCATGTACTTCTCCTGTTTGGGGGTGAATCATCAGAGCATGATGTATCGTTACAGAGTGCTCGTAACGTCTACGCGGCGCTTGACGACGACAAATACGACGTGACGCTGTGCTATATAGATAAAGTTGGCCGATGGTGGCTGGTCGATAGTGTCGAAGGACCGTACATTGGCCGTCCGCAGCTTATACCCCAGCTTGGCCAGCGTGTATTCGGGGTTGTACACACCACTAGACTTATCAAGCCCGATGTTATCTTTCCCGTGCTCCACGGCGTAGGGGGTGAAGACGGGAGCGTACAGGGTCTTGCGCGGCTCATGCATATAGCGTGTGTGGGCCCGTCGCTACTTTCGGCAGCGGTGGCGATGGATAAAGATATAACAAAACGGCTGGTTCGTGATGCCGGTGTGCCAGTTGTACCATGGCGTACTGTGTCAAGTTATGAAGTGAGGCCTCGTGCCAGTGACGTGCTCCAGACACTTGGAAACACTGTATTTGTCAAACCAGCTGGGAGTGGATCGTCGGTTGGTGTGCACAAAGTGACAAATGCTCATGAGTTGGGACTTGCTTTGACAGATGCGTTCTCGCATGATTCGGCTGTACTCGTTGAGAAGGCGATTGATGCTCGGGAGATCGAAGTCGCCGTGCTTGGTGGTGGAGCGGAACATGCCGAAGTGAGCGGAGTGGGCGAGGTTATCCCTGGGGAAGCGTTCTATAGTTATAACGACAAGTATGCCGCTACCAGCACGGCGCGGGTGGTGGTGCCTGCCGAATTGGCCGAAGACGTGGTCGAGACAATACGTCAGTATGCCCTACGGGCGTATGCCGCGATAAACGGCCGGGGGATGGCCCGTATTGATTTCTTCATAGATAAGCAAAACGGGCATATTTATCTCAACGAGGTAAATGCAATACCGGGTTTTACCAACATAAGCATGTATCCGAAGCTGTGGCACGAAGCCGGCATAAGCTATGCGGCACTTGTTGATAAACTTATTTTGCTCGCGCTTCCCTAAAGCGCTATACTTACATATATAACAAAGGAGGCATATGGAACTAGGCATTGGACTGCTTGTGCTGGTGGGTTTATTTGTACTGAGCGGCATAAAAGTCATCAATCAATACGAACGCGGAGTGATACTGACGCTTGGAAGATTCAGCGGCGTCCGTGAACCGGGTTTGCGTGTGGTCGTGCCGCTGTTTCAAAAACTAACTCGGGTCGATGTCCGCTCGCTTCCTATTGACGTGCCAAAACAAGAAGTTATCACAAAAGACAATGTGACAGTTGGTGTTGATGCTGTGGTGTACCTGCGAGTTGTCGATCCGGCAAAAGCCATCCTTGAAACGACGAACTATGTCTATGCCACGAGCCAGTTTGCCCAAGCAGCACTGCGTGATGTGACGGGTGGAGCCGAATTGGACGAGCTACTGGCAAGCCGCGAGGCGATTTCGGAAAAGATTAAAGAAATCGTCGATAGCGAAACCGACAAATGGGGCATAGATGTTGAAAACGTGAAGGTTCAAAACATTGAGTTGCCACAGGACATGAAACGCGCCATGGCAAAACAAGCCGAGGCCGAACGTGAACGCCGCGCCAAGATCATCGCGGCTGAAGGTGAACAAATGAGCGCCGCTAAACTGGGCGAGGCAGCCGATATCATCGGGCAGCATCCGATCGCTTTGCAGCTGCGCAACTTGCAAGTGCTCACTGAGATAGCGGTCGAGAAAAACAGCACGATCATTTTCCCGAGTCAGTTTATGGACACGATCGATAGCGTGAAACACTTTATGGCAAAGGAAATGAAATAGTGTCCGACGAGAAGAAAATCGAAGAATTCGTCGTGACGGGCAAAGATCTCGTTGCGAAAATAAAGGACCTTATAAAGCAGGGCAATGCCAGCGAGATCATCATCAAAAACGAAAAAGACGAAGTACTGATAAAATTCCCTGTGACAATTGGTGTGGTGGGTGTTTTGATTGCGCCAGTGCTGGCGGCGGTTGCCGCTATTGCCGCACTCGTGACAGAATGCAAGATTGTGGTTGTGCGACAATAATCCGTGCACATGGTTTGCTAAGATGTTGCAACGAGTGAGATGATCTGGTGAATCATCTTACGGACTGTCCAGATTACCGCTGGTGTATACGATACTGGGGTCGCCGAAGGTGACGACAAGGCTCCTTGTGTCCCCTCAGTGTCTAAGAAAAAAGCCCGACGTCGCGGTCAGGCTCATTTCTTGGTGGCTCCTCCCAGACTCGAACTGGGTGAGACTCGCCTGTGGCGAGTCGCAAGGGAGCCCACTCTTGCAAACTTGTTTGCAAAGATGTGGCGACGGGGTCGCCGAAGGTGACCACAAGGCTCCTTGTGTCCCCTCAGTGTCTAAGAAAAAAGCCCGACGTCGCGGTCAGGCTCATTTCTTGGTGGCTCCTCCCAGACTCGAACTGGGGACACAAGGCTCTTCAGGCCTCTGCTCTACCAACTGAGCTAAAGAGCCATGTTGGTATATTGGTTAGTTTTGAAAAGGGACGTGCTGTTTTTTACAGCAGAGGCTCTGCTCTACAGTCTCCATCTGTCGCTGCCGACGCAGCTTGAGCTAAAGAGCCATGTTGGTATATTGGTTAGTTTTGAAAAGTCTAGCGGCATCGCTCAAGTTGTGAAACACCGATAGTACCAACTATTTTACTCTAAGATGCGGCAAATAGACAAGGTATACTGGGTACATGACTATTTCCGACCAGCAGTTTGACCAGCTTATTTCGCGAGCTATGAACGATTTGCCGCAGCAGTACATACAAAATCTCGACAATGTTGCGGTGACGTATGCTGAGATGCCAACTGCTGAGCAGCTGAGGCAGCAAGGGGTACGAGAAGGGCGTTTGCTTCTGGGGCTCTATGAGGGGGTTCCGCTGACGAAGCGTGGGGCGGGGTACAATCTGGTTTTGCCCGATAAAATAACGCTATTCAAACAACCTATCCTCGTGTTGTCGCAGAATGAAACTCAGCTGTACGAACATATTAAACGGACGCTTTGGCATGAGATTGCGCACCACTACGGTCTTAACCACGATCGCATACATGAACTGGAAAATACCTAACAGAGGTGCTATACTGGCATCTGACTTTCCTCTGTTTTACAGAGGGAGGGGCTTGTGTAACTATAAACTCAGAACGTGGCGAGCGGGTATCGTATAACGGCTATTATGCTACCTTCCCAAGGTAGAGACGAGAGTTCGACTCTCTCTACCCGCACCAAA
>JBDHUL010000024.1:0-13085 GCA_039812985.1 Saccharimonadaceae bacterium (SeqCode) | reverse complement strand
TTTAGATGCACTCGCACATGAGTACAAAACGGGTGACCATGAAGCGGTCGTTGATGCACTCGAAGCCTACGGATTTTCACTAAGTGATATTAATGTTCGTCCAGGAGGGGGTGCATGAAAAGGAAGCTTATTGTCATAGTCGCGCTTATTTTTGCAGCAGCGCTCGGTGTAAAATCAGCTCCAGTACTCGCTGAAGGATTGGCGAAAACGTCCGAAAACCTGACAAGCGTGGCGAGTGATCAGACGGTCGATGGCTCAGTGTACTTAGCTGGTGAAACTGTGACGGTTGACGGAACTGTTAAGGGTGACGTCTACTGCGCCGGGAACAGTGTTACTATAAGTGGAACGGTTGACGGTGACGTGCTTTGCGGTGCGCAAAATATTACCGTTGGCGGTACAGTGCGCGGCGATGTGCGTGTTGCCGGGAAAACCGTCATACTCAAGGGTGTCGTGGGCGGCAATGTGAGTGCGTTTGGCATGGATGTCGTTGCTGACTCAGCAGCAAAAATTGGTAGAGATATAGTCGTTGGGGCAAGCCACGCTGACATATCCGGTTCGGTGTCGCGCGACACGGTGCTTATGGGGAGTGATGTTAATCTCGGAGGGATATTTGGCCGCGATGTGCGCGTAGAAACGAGTACGATTCAGGCGGCTACAACAGCGAAGGTTGCAGGAAAACTGACCTACACAGCAACCAGGGAAACGACACTTCCGAGCGGCATTGCGACGGGCGGAGTAACCTATGTCGCCCCAGAGGCTCGCGGACATGAGTCGTTTGGCCAGTCATCCGTACCTTTGGCTGGACTTGCAACCATAGCCTTTTTGACGGTTATGTCATTGGTCGTGCTCACACTTCTCGTTGTTCTTGTTCTGCCGAGGTATGTTCGCAGGGCAAGCGATATATCTGGTACTAAAGAAATAGCACTCAATTTTCTCGTTGGGCTTGTGGCAGTCGTCGTCGTACCCGTTTTTATGTTCATGCTGGCAATAACCGGCATCGGTGTGTACGCGGCAATCGTACTTGGTGTTGCCATGCTTCTGACGATCCTTGTCGGCACGAGTCTTGTTGCGTATCGAGTAGGGAGGTTTATGCTTGCAGATAGGAAAAATGCCGTACTGTGCGCGCTGGCTGGTTCATGTGTCGTTGGGGTGATTGGAATTGTGCCATATATCGGCTGGCTCGCGATGCTCGTGAGTTGTCTCGTGGGTGTTGGCATGATAGTTACCAGCCTGAAGTCACAATATGTCGTTACCTCGGTCGAAACTCAGAACACTCTCGTTAAAAAAGCAGCACCAAAGAGTGTAACGCGTAGGAAATAGGCCGTGATAGAAGTTCGTAGAGTGGGAAAAGTTTATGGGAAAAAGCAAACGGCATTTACTGCGCTCGATGACGTTAGCTTTATGATACCCGATGGAGCAAGTGTTGCAGTGGTTGGGAAGAGTGGGAGTGGCAAGAGTACGTTGATGCACGTGATGAGTGGGTTGGACCGTGCAACGGCAGGGGAGGTGGTGATTGACGGCGAAAACATCCTGCGGTTTAAACCCAAAAAGGTTGATGCGTTTCGTTCTGAACAGATGAGCTTTATTTTTCAAAGTTTTTTCGTGCAAGGCAACGAGACCTGTTACAACAACGTTGCATTGCCGCTTGAGATAGCGAAGGTGCCACGGAGGCAGCGGCGGAGTAAAATTGAGAAAGCGTTGTCTGCCGTCGAGCTGCTCGAGAAGAAAAAGTCACGCGCGCGCGACCTTTCTGGCGGTCAAAAGCAGCGTCTCGCTATCGCCCGCGCTATCGTCAATGAGCCAAAGATACTGTTTGCCGATGAGCCGACAGGCAATCTCGATTCCGTAACGGGTGACGTTGTGGAACAACTGTTATTTGCCTATAACAAAACAAAACGCGCCACACTTATCATAGTCACACACGACGAAGAACTTGCGGCCAAATGCGATATGCGGGTATATGTCAAAGACGGAAAAGTTGAACGCATCGTGACGAAAAATGCGAAACCCTCTACATCAACTCCAATCGCCAAACGACCGCTGTCGCGGGGGAGGGTCATGTAGATGAAACGCTTCGATATTATGCGACGGGCAGCGCGAAACTTGCGTCAAGCCAAAGGGCGAACGTTTTTGACCAGTCTTGCTATTGCGGTTGGTGCTTTTACGCTCACGCTGAGTCTGGCGGCGGGTGAAGGGGCGCGTCGGTATGCCGATAATTTGTTAAAAAACAATATCGACCCGAGGGCGCTGTTCATCGTCAAAGATAAAAACATTACGAGTGGCGGACCATCGAGCAGTCTTCAGGAATACTCTGACGATCTGGCTTCTGGGAGTCGCGGCGGTACAATCCAAATGCTTACGGGAAAGGACGTTGAAACGTTGCAGGCTCGGTCTGATATTGAACACGTAGTGCCGCTGTATCGACTGTCGGCAAAATACGTCATGTTCTCAGGCTTCGACAAAAAATACGTCGCCCCTTTGACGTACTATGATGCTTCGGTACTGAGCGATGTCGCGGCCGGTGATTTGCCGAAGTTAGGCCAGCAGATAGGCGACAACGAAATCATTGTCCCCGAAGATTTTCTCGAGACGCTAGGGGCTAATGCTGCTCAAATGATCGGTCGAACGGTGACGCTCACTGTATCGCAGGTCACGGCATCGCCAAGCCAAGAAGAGGTGAAGCAAGCGTTTTTGAACGGCGGAGAGGCGGCGGTGCAAGCTCTCGTAAAGCCTAGGACTAAAGACTATGTCTATACCGTACGCGCGGTTCTTAAAAAATCAGCCATGGCCATCACCTCAAACCCGCAACTGCACGTATCCACCGCTGCTGCGAAAGTGTTAAATGATTATATATACAACGGTTCCGCAGACGCGAACAAGTTTGTTGGTGTGACGGCGCTCGCTTCGCCCGACCATGATCCAGCAAAGGTCAAGGATGCTCTACAAAAAGATTACGGGTTTACTGTCCAAACAGCGAAGGACGCCCAGGGGTTACTGTTTACGTTCGTCAATGTGTTACAGGGGATTGTTGCGGGGTTTGCAGCGCTTGCGCTCATTGCGAGTGTGTTTGGTATCATTAACACGCAGTATATATCGGTGCTCGAACGCACGAGCCAGATAGGGCTTATGAAGGCCCTCGGCATGTCGCGTAGTGGCATCGCAAAATTGTTCCGTTATGAGGCGGCCTGGATTGGGTTCTTGGGAGGGGCGCTTGGGGTTGGCCTTGGGCTGTTGCTCGGCTGGCTGGCTAACCCATGGATTACAAAAAAGCTTGACCTTGGCAACAACTCACTCCTCGTGTTTGTCTGGTGGCAACTACTCATACTGGTCGTGTCGCTCGTGGTCGTGGCTATCGTTGCGGGCTGGTTGCCATCCCGCAAAGCCGCCAAACTTGATCCCATTGAAGCACTCAGAACAGAATAGCAATCTGTAAGGTTGCAAATTTATCAAGCTTGTGGTATTATGTTTTACCATGAGCACAGAAGCTCTATTGGCTAAAAGGACTGAATGGATTGAACGAACGAATCACCCCTATGAAGTATACAGGGCGGCCTTCGGAGGAGTGATTGATGCGGACGCCGTTACAACAATAGTTGATGTCGGTGCGGGCGACTCGCCTTTCGCAGAAGTCTACGGTCAACGAAGCGGCAAGCTTATCGTACGAGTTGACCCAGATTATGCAGTCACTCCTCCCACAGGGAAAGACTGGCTTGCAAATACGGGTCAGGATATGAAATTACCTTCGGGCTTTTCCGATGCAACGGTAAGCGCATTTCTGATGCAGCATTTAAATCCTGACGAACAAAAAGCTGTTGCGCAAGAAATGCTGCGAGTAACCACTGAATTTGACGGGGATACAAGGGGTGTCGTTGGTATTTTTCCGTTGTATAAACCGGAAAAGCTAGCCAGACTTCTGTCGCGTGAGGGGTTTTGCGATGGCTCTGACTTCACGATTTACAGAGATGAGCAAGCATTTAATACCTCCATAGAAACACGCAAGCTGATATTGCCGACACTATGGATACCAAAAAAGCACACGGTTGATCGGCAAGCGATTCTTTTGGAAACTATAGCGAGATCAGGGGCTCTTTGTCGAGGTGATACGATAGCCAAGATGGCGCGCTGTGTCCTTATGCGGATTTTCGGTAATAACGAATTTAACGTTGCATAGACTGAATTAGTTGGGCTATACTTTCTGGTATGTTAGACATACGGTTTATTCGGGAGAATGCTGAGCGCGTTGCTGACGCAGCAATGAAAAAAGGCTACAAAGACGTTGATATAAAAAAATTACTTGAACTTGACGACGCGAAGCGACGGTTACAGCAACAGGTTGATGAACTACGGACGCGGCGTAACGACAACGCCGCCAAAATGAAGGGCGGAAAACCTGAACCGTCGTTGGTTGACGAGGGCAAACAGCTCAAAGTTGAGCTGGCTGAGCGTGAGGGGTATCTTTCGGCTGCGAATACCGAGTTTGAAGCAGCCCTCAAGAAGGTGCCAAACATTATATTTGATGATGTGCCGATCGGTGGCGAAGCGGATAGTGTCGAGGTGAAAAAGTGGGGTCCTCAAAAAACTGGTGCGAAGGATCACCTTGACTTTGCCACGGACCGAGACTGGGTAGATTTTGAACGCGGCGCGAAAGTTGCAGGTGCAAAATTTTACTACCTAAAGGGCGACCTCGCTTTGCTTGAGAATGCCATCACCCAGTTTGCACTTGACTTTGTCACAAAAAACGACTTTACCTACATGACCGTCCCAAATATGGTCAACTTACGAACTGCCGAGGGGGCGGGCTTTACGCCAAAAGGCGAAGGCGGCAATGAGTATACGATAGAGGGTGAGGATTTGACGATGATTGGGACAGCAGAAATGCCATTAACGGGCTACCATGCCGACGAAACACTCGAGGAAAAAGACTTGCCATTACTCTATGCGGGGTATAGCCCGTGCTACCGCAAAGAAGCCGGTACGTATGGCAAACATACCCGTGGGCTATTCCGCGTGCATCAGTTTAACAAACTTGAGATGTATGTATTTTGTCTTCCTGAGCAGTCGGCAGATATGCACGCCAAGATACTTGGTATTGAGGAAGAATTGTGGCAGATGCTCGGCATCCCATACCATGTCATTAACATTGCGGCGGGCGATCTCGGTGCTCCAGCGGCAAAAAAGTATGATATTGAGTATTGGTCTCCAGTTGACGGGAAATACCGTGAGCTGACTAGCTGTTCGAACTGTACTGATTTTCAAGCGCGCGGGCTGAACATCCGCGTGCGTCGGTTGAGCGGCGAACTACAAACTGTCCATACCCTCAACGGGACGGCGGTCAGTTTGGCTCGCTCGCTCGTGGCGATCATCGAACACTACCAACGCGACGACGGGACGCTGACAGTGCCGGAGGTGCTTCGTCCATACGTCGGCGGGCGAAGTGTGCTTTAAATGATGTGGTTACGCGTGGTAGAATGGTGCTATGAATACGATGCCCAAAAGCGATGATTCAACAGCCATACTCGGCGCAATCAGCGACCTTGCGACGATGATTGACGAACGGTTTGAACAAGTTGACAAACGTTTTGAACAAGTTGACAAACGTTTTGAACAAGTTGACAAGCGGTTTGAACAAGTTGACAAACGTCTGGATACCATAGAAGGTGAGATCGTCAAAGTCCATCATGAACAGGCTGAGATACGGCAGTGGATGGAGCAGATCGATAGCCGGATATTGGGTATCGAAAGTGATATCAAAGAGATTTATGATCGAATTGTGACGCTTGAGACGAAAAAAACGTTGACGAAAGGCGAACAGCAAGAACTAAGTCGTAAGTTTGATGCCTTACTGGCTTGGGCACGTGACGTCAGTCGAGCGACCGGGGTAGCTCTACCGAAGATTTAGTCGTGATGAAGCGTATCGTCCGAGAAATAAGTAAGCTTGGGTATCAAACAGTTATCAAGCCGTTAATGTTTCAGCGCGAGCCGGATAATGTGCACCGTGGCTTGTTAAAAACGGCGAAACGGGTGCAGTGGCTGCCGGGTGTGCGGAGTTTGCCGAAGCTGTGGAGACACCGTAGTCGTCTACTGCATATGGAGGTATTTGGACGACAGTTTGAAAATCCAATTGGGCTAAGCGCCGGGTTTGACAAGGCTGTTGAGTTGCCAAAAGTCATGAAACACGTCGGTTTTGGCTGGATGACGGGAGGGTCGGTGACATGGGGGCACTATGCAGGCAACGAAAAACCATGGTTCAATAGATTGCCCGCCGACAAGGCGCTCGTTGTACATGCTGGTCTACCGAGCGAGGGCACGCCAGTGGTGTCGGAACGGGTCAAAGGGTATAACGAGAAATTATTTTCCAACTTTCCGCTTGTGATTTCGGTTGCAAAAACCAACTCGGCGGCAACTGCCACTGACGAGTCCGGCGTTAAGGATTACTGCAAGAGCCTCGGCGTGTTCGACAAGCTTGGGCAGGTGAGCGTGCTTGAGATCAATATCTCGTGTCCAAATGCGTTTGGCGGGGAGCCGTTCACGACGGCCGAGCGGCTGGAGAAACTACTTACCGCTGTCGATGAGCTACATCTGAAAAAACCAGTGACAATAAAAATGCCTATAGGTTTGTCGCTCACGGCATTTGATGCGCTACTTGGCGTCATCGTTCAGCACAATGTGGCAGGGGTGGCGATAGGGAACTTGCTAAAAGACCGCCATAAGGTGGCACTCCAGAGCGACTTGCCGACATCGGTCAAGGGCGGATTGAGCGGGCAACCGACAAAAGATATATCGACCGAACTCATACGCCATACCTATCGGCACTATGGCCGACGCCTGATAATTATTGGTATCGGTGGTGTCATGAGCGCACTCGATGCTTATGAAAAGATTTGTGCCGGCGCAAGTCTAGTTGCGCTGATCACCGGACTGATTTACGAAGGACCGCAGCTCGTTGGTGAGATGAATGCCGGACTCGAGAAGTTGCTTAGAAAAGATGGTTTCTCGACCGTTTTGGATGCCGTGGGTTCTGGCTCATGATGTAGAAATCCTTATGTTTATGCTATAGTGTGACGTATGAAACAATACAATGCCTCTCCGACAGACACTGTGGCAACGGACAATCCGTCAGTGTCACATTTGGCTGAGCCAGCTGAGGCTGCGCCAGTTGCATCTACCAACACAATACCCACGGCGACTTCGCAGACTCAGGGCCATGTTGTCGTAGGCTCAGAGCCATTAAAAATTTTTGGCATAAGCGCAGCGATGTTTCGGAACTTATTTATAAAATGTCTACTCGGATTACTAGTCGCTGCGGCCATTGTTGCTGTTATTTCTGTACTTGCAGGGGGTATGGACAGCACCGCCTGGCGATCGATTTGGACGATAGGTGCGGCAATACTCCATATCTCGATTGTGTTTGGTGTTATCTCGATATCTAATATGGAGCAAAATGCATCTCGACGATTATCGACGAGTATTTTATCGAATGCGACCGTTGCGATAGCTGTCATGAGTTTTTTCACGGCCGTATTGCATATTTGGGATGTCTTATGGCCAGATATTGCGGGTAAATTGTACTCAACGTATTTCGTGCTCTTTGTTGGCCTTCTTTATGCAAAGGTGATTATGGACGCCGAAGCGCAGTACAACAAACTTCGTCCCTATGCATACGCTAACTACGGGTTTATTGCTCTGGCCGTAGCGCTTGTTGTCGGAGTTATTTTCAACGGCTGGGAGGCGGCTGGTGAATTATATAGTCGATTGCTCACTGTGTCCGTGATCATCTCAGCGACACTTGGCATTGTGGTGGCGGTGTTACTGAAGCTCCATATCCAAAAGCATCCGGAGATTTACAAAAATACGCCAGGTACCCATACGTCGGTTGTAAGAATTATCCTTATCCTTCTCGTATTCTTCGTGTTTGTCTTGCCGCTGCTCCAGTTCTTACTTGGCATGATATATCTCTACAGGCGTTAGTTTGCACCCGGAGTGTTGCGAGGTGGTATAATAAGGACAGCTTCTTAAAAAAGGAGGGTTCATGGAAAGCATTGAGATTACAAGTGTGCGTTATTCGCCAGACGAGCCTACCAAAAAATATGTTGTAAAAAAAATAGGCAGCCTAAGCCGTTTTCTTCCACGGCATGCCCGCAAAACATTTAGCGCCGAAGTGGTGCTCAAAGAAGTAAACCGTGCCAACGGCAACAAATACGAATGTGACGCGAAAGTGATTGTTCCAAACAAAGTTATTGCCGCCAAAGATTCAACGATGAATATGATGGCCGCAATCGATATTGTTGAGGCAAAACTGGCCGACCAACTTCGTCGCTACAAGGAAACGAATGAGCCGGCGAAAGGCTGGCGTGCTCGGGTTGCACGGTTCAAGCAAGGCGTCGCGTAGTATTGTTGTGTAAACCCCTACCGCTCAGTGTATTCCTAAGGTATACTGTAGGTTGATATTCGAACGACTGTTTAAGTGTGGAGAGGGAACAAACGAAGGACTATGGTAACGAAACAAACTGCCCTGACAAAAATATTTGGCGACCCGCAGAAGAGGACATTGAAGCGTTTGCAAAAGCGCGTCAGTGAAGTGAATGCTCTTGCTGAAAAGTACCATGATATGAAGGTTGCAGAGCTAAAGTCGCAAACCGAAATATTAAAAAAGAAGTTGGAGAAAAAAGGAGTGACGCTCGACACGATACTTCCCGAGGCATTTGCTTTGGTACGGGAAGCGTCAAGCCGCGTACTTGGCCAGCGTCACTATGACGTACAGCTTATCGGAGGTATGGTGCTTCATGAGGGCAATGTTGCCGAGTTAAAAACCGGTGAGGGCAAAACCCTCATGGCGACGTTGCCGAGTTACTTGAATGCTTTATCCGGTAAGGGTGTGCACGTCGTAACGGTCAATGATTACCTCGCTCAGCGCGATGCTGGCTGGATGGGTGAGGTGCATCACTATTTGGGCTTGAGAGTCGGATGCATCATTAACGATCAATCGTTCCTGTTTGATCCGAAGTATGACAATCCTGACCACGATGACTTACGTATGAAACGTCTCCGCCCATGTACACGCAAAGAAGCCTATGCGGCCGACATTACTTACGGAACCAATAACGAGTTTGGTTTTGACTATTTGCGTGACAATATGGTGGATGAAACCGATCTTTTGCGTCAGCGCGATCTGAACTTTGCTATCGTTGACGAAGTTGACTCTATTCTTATAGACGAAGCACGTACACCGCTCATTATTTCCGCCCCAGCTGCCGAAAATCCCGACAATTACATCAAGTTTGCCAAACTTGCACAATCGCTAAAGCCGGAACACTATATACTTGATGAGAAACGGCGTAGTGTGGCGCTTACTGATGAGGGGGTCGATAAAGTTGAAAAAATGTTAGGCATTAAGAACCTGTATAGTCCAGACTATGTTCGAAGCGTATACCACATGGATCAGGCGCTCAAGGCCGAAGTTTTATTTCGACGGGACAAAGACTATGTTGTCAATGTCGATAACGAAGTTATTATAGTCGATGAGTTTACTGGCCGTCTTATGCATGGACGACGCTACAATGAGGGTCTACACCAGGCTATTGAAGCGAAAGAAAGTGTGCCAGTGCTCCAAGAAAGTATGACGCTTGCGACAGTCAGCTTCCAAAATTATTTTCGATTGTACGCAAAATTGTCAGGCATGACTGGAACGGCTTTTACCGAAGCTGAGGAGTTTCAGCAGATTTATGGCCTTGATGTTGTCCAGGTGCCGCCGAACAAACCGATGGTTCGTACTGACAAACCGGACAAGATATTTAAAACGGAAAAAGGCAAAATATCTGCTCTGGTTGAGGATGTGAGAGCATTTCATGAAAAAGGCCAGCCCGTGCTCATCGGTTCGGCCTCGATTGCGAAGAATGAACTCATATCAGGGGCGCTTAAAAAGGCCGGTATTCCGCACGAGCTGCTCAATGCCAAAAATAACGAACGAGAGGCGGCTATTGTGACAAAAGCCGGTCAAAAAGGTGCCGTCACGCTTGCAACGAACATTGCTGGCCGAGGTACGGACATTGTGCTTGATGACGATTCGCGCAAGCTCGGCGGGCTGGTTGTGCTCGGAAGCGAACGTCACGAAGCGAGGCGGATCGACAATCAGCTTCGCGGCCGCGGTGGTCGCCAGGGAGATCCCGGAACAAGTCAGTTTTACGTATCAACCGAAGACGATCTCATGCGGATATTTCAGGGAGAGCGTATTGCGGCACTGATGGACCGTCTTGGAGTCGCAGAGGATGAACCAATAGAAAACAGAGCCGTATCAAAAACACTCGAGGCGGCTCAGAAGCGCGTCGAAGGCTATAGTTACGACACTCGAAAAAACGTCGTGCAGTATGACAATGTTATTAACCGCCATCGAAAAGTTGTCTATAAAATTCGGCGCGAAATTCTCGAAGGTGAAAATATCCAGCCCGAAATCGAGAGGCTTCTTACCGATAAGGTAAAAGAGTTAACACTGCTTCCATCGAAAAATAATCCAAAATTCAGCGAAGAGTTTGCAGCCGTTATACCGCTTGAGAACAAGGATTTACTCAAAATTGGACTTGAGAAAAAAGATAACGTGCGGACGGCGCTTGCTCTAAAGGCCGCGAAAAAACTTTATGGAGCGAAAGAAAAGGAACTAGGTGAAGAGTTGCTGCGCGGTGTCGAACGAGAAGTCTATCTACAGGTGCTCGATGTGCTCTGGATGAATCATCTTGAAAACATGCAGCATCTTCGTGACGGTATACATTGGCGTAGTGTGGGGCAGCGCGATCCTCTCGTGGAGTATCGCAGCGAGTCTCAGAAGCTGTTCGATAGCTTGCAGGGTACACTCCGTCAAGAGGTGCTCAGAATGATATTTAGCGTTCGCAAACAAGACGTTAGCCAGGCTAAAATGACGGATGATACGTACGAGTCAGAACTTACCCAGGCGGCAGGAAGTGCCGTTGAAACTGGGGTGAATGAAATCGGCATGCCTGAGAAGCATGGCGAAGACGAATTCAAGGTAAAAAAGGGCCGCAGTGAAATACGCGGAAAGAAAAAAGCGATTAAGAAAAAACGAAAGGCCACCCGCGCGTCCCGCAAGCGTCACTAGATCATGAAGCACACTGTTACAGAACTTACCCTCAAAAATGGGGCTCGTGGGCTGGTGGTTGATGTGCCGGGGGCACAGGTAATGAGCACGCAGTTTCACTTTCGTGCGGGGAACCGTTTTACCCGCGACAAGAGCATCTATGAGACGGCTCATATCATGGAGCACATGGCGTTTGGAGCGAACAAGCGTTGTAAAGATGCCCATGAATATGAAGCCGAATTTACGAAGAATGGGGCCTACCATAACGCTTTTACTGCCGATATTGCCATGGTGTATGAGGCCGAATGCGCTCAGTTCGAATGGGATCGAATACTTGACCTTCAGCGTACTGCAATCACTGAACCGCTGTTCCGCGAAGATGAGTTTATAAGTGAACGAGGCAACGTCAAAAGCGAGTTGACGGGGTACTTGAATATTCCGGAACGTCTGCTGTGGTCAAAAATGTCTCAGGAACTAGGCGAGGATACGCTGACGTACTCAGAGCGGCTCGCGCTACTCGGTGAGATACGCGTGCAGGATGTCAAAGAGCACTACCGGCGAACGCATACAGCGGGCAATATGCGTTTTGTGGTAGCTGGTGATTTTTCACGTAATCTTAGCAGACTTGAAGATATACTGAACACGTGGGGCCTAGCCGAAGGGGAACGACTGCCGATACCGGTCGATGAACTGCACAGTGCAGGTGCATTTCTGGTCCGACGCAAGGACGCTCCTAACTTAACATTTGGACTCTCGCTCAATGTGTCGCGGCGGCTCAGTGACGAAGAAGACGACGCGATGGATTTCTTAAATCATATATTGACGGGTACTCTGCGTTCTCGTATACTCGGTCGCGCTCGAAAAAAAGGCGTAGTGTACAGTATGTTTTCCGACACATCAACATACGACCACAATAGTTCTTGGGACTTTGGGGCGCAGGCAAATATTGACACGGTAGGGCAGCTGATCGATATTGTGGTTGAGGAAGTTGCGGCGGTGCTTACGGGTGATCTCGATGAAGAAGAGGTCGAAGCGGCCAAGAGTTACGCTCTCGGTCGTCACCAAATGGGCGCACAAACTGTTGGACGTATCAATAACTGGTACGCAGGGAGATACTTTTTTGACGGAAAGATTGAGGATTTTATGAACCAGCCGGCGGCCATCCGCGCCGTAACAAGGGAACATATTGTCGAAACGGCCAGACAATTTTTTGCTGCAAATTGTTGGACGTTCGGGGCTTATGGCAACAGCGACATTGCGTTCATTCGTGAACTTGCAACCAAGTTCGAGCCTCTGTTCTAAAACAGAAGTGTATAGTGGTAAAATAAGTAGATGAATATAGCGCTGGCTGGGTATGGCCTCGAAGGTAGGGCAAGCGCCGCGTACTGGCGTGCACGCGGCGATCTCGTAACAATACTTGATGAAAAAGCGGTTACAGACGCGCCGGTGGGAGTCACGGTTATTACTGGAGAAAGGGCGCTCGAACATCTTGGCGCCTATGACATGGTCGTCCGGACGGCATCGCTTCGTCCTGATAAGTTGCAGGGGGTGAAGAACGTATGGTCGGCAACGAACGAGTTTTTTGATCGGTGTCCCGCACCGATCATCGGTGTTACTGGTACGAAAGGCAAAGGAACCACGAGTAGCCTCATTACGAGCATATTGCGAGCAGCTGGTCGAACGGTGCATCTCGTGGGCAATATTGGTGTGCCAGCCCTCGAGGTACTTCCCGTTGTTAAGCAGAGTGATGTTGTGGTGTTCGAGCTCAGTAGCTTTCAGCTATGGGACCTTCAAAAAAGTCCGCAGGTAGCTGTTGTCCTTATGATTGAACCTGACCATATGGATGTGCATATGGATATGGACGAATATGTCGGTGCCAAAGCAAATATTGCTCGGTTTCAGACTGCTTCTAACGTAGTGGTGTTTCACCCAAATAACCTGTTTTCGGCTCAGGTTGCCGCTGCTGGTATGGGTCGAAAAATACGTTACAATGACGCAG
>JBDHUL010000023.1:0-13128 GCA_039812985.1 Saccharimonadaceae bacterium (SeqCode) | reverse complement strand
TTGCACCCATCTCATATGATTATGATATGCATAACTTTTGTGGTGGTTCTGTATTCCAAAACCCTAACCCATTTCCGAAGGTAGGAGAAAAAAATATCCCTGCGATGAATTGAAAAATCTAGGCAGGGTTAATTATACCACGATTCGTAAGCATAATAGAGGCATCGTAAAAAATCTGATACATTAAGCTAAAACGGAACAACCCGTACACTTTTAGTAGCAAACCTAACAAGTAAAGAGGAGTTGTTCTAATGTCTAAGGTACCCAGTGCTTTTCCTCGAAATAGGTTAGAGTTTTGGAATACAGAGCCATCAATTCGGAACAAGTACGGAAATTGCCGCCCTCTGGGGCGACAATTTTGGCAAAATCCCGATTTGGTGGGCGAGGAGGGAATCGAACCCTCAATCCGTTAGGAACACGATTTTGAGTCGTGCGCGTATACCAATTCCGCCACTCGCCCAAATATTTGGCTGTTACCGACTACAATTGTACAATAGAGTGAGTTATGCAACCAAATTCGGACCAACAACGCGGTGGGCTACAGGTTCCGAGCAGTCGTGGGCAGATTATCCCGCCGACAAGCCGTCAAGCCACCATCAACCTTGCCAGGCAGCAAGTCGGTGCGGTGTATGACGAGCCGCAACCAAACGAAGTTATTGCCGCCCAACCCATTTCAACTCGCAGCTCGCACACAACCAACCCGTACCATCAGACGCATGATAACCAGGCAGACGCCCAGGCCGCCGAACAAGACAAGGCCGTTCAGGCCCATTGGCAAAAATACCACAGCGCATGGCAACAGTACTACCAGATGTATTACGACCGCTATTACCAGTCGGTCGTACACCAGCAGCTGGCCGAACAGTCTGAAAAACCTGCAAAAAATGTCGAGACCGATACGTCGGTGAGTCAAGAACAAGCCATGAGCCAACTGCGGAGCGAGCTGCTTGACAAAGTAAGAGTACACGGTCAAAACATCCGCCGTAGTCGGCATTTTGTACCGGTTATTGTTGGCCTTGGCGTCGCCCTTTCGTTTCTTCTTGTGCAGTACAACCAGCTCATGAGCGCAACGCTATTGTCATTTGTCATCCCCGCCTCGACTCAATCGCAAGACGCTTACACAGATCCGGCAAGCGACAATGCCATTCATGTCGGTCCTGAACCACTGCTCAATATCCCAGCTATCAATGTCAGCGCACCGGTCATCTATGGCCTCACAACCCTGGATGAACCGGTCGTCGAGAAAAAACTTGAAAGCGGCGTGGTACATTACCCCATACCAGGCGCAAACGCCGTACCGGGGCAGATAGGCAACACTGTCGTTCTCGGACACTCGGCAAATGATGTCTTTGTGGCAGGTGATTTCAAATTTGTATTTCTTCATCTTGACCGCCTGCAAAAAGGCGACAAATTTTATCTCAACTACAACAGCACCCGCTATACCTACGCTGTCACAGAAAAAAGAGTTATCCTCCCAACACAGGTCAGTACTCTCGTCCTTAATAACAACAAGCCCATGGCAACGCTTGTTACCTGCGTACCAGTTGGAACGTCAGCCCAACGACTGCTGGTGATTGGCGAGCAGATAGCCCCGGATCCAAACACTGCCGCGGCAGCAACACCGTCCGAGTCCGCTCAACAAACTGAAAAAATCGGCGGACAGACATCAAACTTCTTCGAGCGTCTTTTCCACTGATAGGATTGTCAGCGAACCGTCATCTGCGACACTTGTAACGATACTGTCCCGGCGGAATTTTTTGCAAAACTATAGAGTAGAGTATTGTCACCACTCAGCACAGCTGGCGCGCCAGGCAGAGCATCAACCACAATCTGTTGGTTATCACCATCAAAATCGCACAAGCGTAGTTTGTTGTCAGTTGCTGACACAAGTAAAAAGTCGTCGAGCCATGCAACTGGCTGGGTAGCGCCTGCCGCCACGCCAGGCAACACACTATCACTACGCCGAGCAAGTTCTATGTCATACGTCACAACAAGAGAACCGTTACCAGCGATGACATGCCTCCCGGTTTTTGATACATCGAGCCATTGTATGTCCACCGGATACGTCATAGTAACAACTTTTTCCATGCCATCTTTTGCCGACTTCTCAGGGTTTTTCACGAGCTCAAACGACGCACCACGAGAAATTACTGCATAACGATCGCCAAAATACTTCGTAAGGGCAATATGCACCGCTATCGTATCGTCATACGAAGCAATCGTGTTAGTTTTGTTATCAACAAGCAGCTCCACGCTGTAGGCGGCGTCTTTGTGCCTCACTGCTATAACATCTTTTTCGCCGTATAACCGAAAAGTGACGATATTTTTCATCAATGGCTCCGACAGCGAGCCAGTGCCGACATCGATACGTCGTAGATTACCGCTCTCGATTCCGTACAATATGTCGCTCGACGAGAACTGGACATCGGAGAAATTCAATCCAAATTTTGTTGTTATGTTCACGACATCGCTACTGCGAGTCGGACTTATGCGAATATACTCTTCGCCACCACCATAACGATGCCGCATCACAATACCATCTGAATTCGCGTCCCACTCCAAAAGCTCATAGGTATGCGCCGAGCCGCTCGGCATCGTCAGCGCTGACGATGGAATAGTTATACTGATGTACTTTGGTTGCTTGTTGTCGCTCAAATCAATAAACGTCACCGTTGGCGTGTCAGCCTTCTCTAACACGGCAAGCCATTTTCTATTCGGAGAAGCGCTTGCGGCGGCAAACGCATCAAACTCCTTAACGGCTGATGTTGCGATGGTCGTCGGTACAAGCCGCGCATAATTCAGCCACCGAAGTTCACCGGCCCGCACGCTCAACCGTTTCGACCAGTTTCGGTAGCCTTTTTTGGTAAACGTCACGTCATGCGTCCCAGCCGATACGTCTTGTTTTCCCGGCGTGACAAACCCCTGTTTTTCACCATCTACCACAATCGTGGCCCCGCTGGGCAATGAGCTAAACTGGAGCAGGGCACCTTGCTCAACACGGTGCGTCAGGTTATCGAACCGATATCCAAGCACGAGCAATATACATATGACCGATATTAGCCCCACGGCAAGCGTCATGACACCATAGCCCAGTATCAGAGATCGCCGGCGACGGGTTTTCATGGTGTCGTAATGTTGCATAGCACCACAAAGTATATCACGATAATACCCCTTGTGCTTTTGACAGGAAAGCGATATGCTTTAAGCAAGAGTAAAAAGAGACACTCGTTTATATGACAGCAAAACATACAATCACCATCAACGGCCTTCGCTACGACGCCGTAACAGGTTTACCTGTTGGTGCTCCTGATGGTCCTGGGACAGCGATACCGCCAAGGTCGCGCGGCGCCACTATGGATATATCCAAACCCATTCGAACCGATCGTAGAAGCCACCAAAAAGCCAGTCCTGCCAAAGGAATACATCACTCTGCTACCCAACGTAGCGCGACATTGCGCCGGCATCTTCTTAGCAGTCCACAGCCCCTCGCTACCACCCAGACACGCCCCAGGCGATCTGCCACCTCACAGCCACGCAGCCCCATGGTCGCTCATTTTGCGCCGCACCCGCAGCCGCTCAAGCAGCCCGCTACCCTTACTGAAAGCGCTCGCATTGAGGATAAACCCCTCGCCCCGCCAACACTCCAGCACGGCCCGCAAGAACTCACGGGCCAGCATGTCAAGCATCGCCTCATTGCACACGCAGCTGCCCAGCTTGGGCAAACCGCCGCGAAAACAAAAAAACAAAGCCGGGGACGGTTACGCATCTTTAGCCCAAAGCGAATTGCTGCCGCCAGTACTGCTGTGTTACTACTCGCAGCTTACTTTGCATACACGAGTATCCCGGGTATTTCCGTGGGTCTCGCTGGGTCACAGGCCGGTGTTGCCGCACATTACCCAAACTACCATCCAGACGGATACAGTTTTCAGGGTCCAGTCGCATTTGAACCTGGCCAAGTCGAGATAAAATTCACTTCAAACGGTGGCGGCAACGGCTACACCGTCAAACAACAGGCGAGTAGCTGGAATGCCACTGCTGTACTCGACAACCTCGTAAGCGGCGCGTCAAACGGGCGATATGATTCAACGAACAAAAATGGCCTTATCATCTATACCTATAACAACCGGGCCGCCTGGAGCAATGGCGGCGTCCTCTATACCATCGAAGGCGATGCACCGCTCTCGACCGACCAGCTCCTCGATATCGCCTCAAGTATGTAACCGAGACATCCACCCCCACTCACCACGCTGTGATACAATAACGGATATGACTTCCTCTATTCGCACACGTTTTGCCCCCAGTCCGACCGGATATATTCATGTTGGCAACGTTCGCGCCGCTCTTTTTCCGTACCTTCTCGCAAGGCAACAGGGTGGAGCGTTTATTCTGCGTATAGAAGACACCGACCAAACTCGCTACGTCGAGGAAGCGGAAGACTTGATCCTCGACACTCTCGAGTGGCTTGGACTTGAGTGGGACGAAGGCCCGAGAAAGGGTGGCGACTTCGGCCCGTATACCCAAAGTAAACGGCGGGATGTTTATAAGAAATGGGCGCAGGCTCTTGTCGACCGCGGACTCGCGTATGCCGATCCTTATACCCCTGAACAAGTCCAAGGGTTCCGCGAAGAAGCCGCCGCGGCCAAAAAACCGTTCCTGTACCGCGACCATCGACCAGAAAAGCCGCCGATCTGGGATGGTTCTCAGCCGCTTCGCTTTAAAGTTACCACTATCAAACGCTACGAATGGAATGACCCGGTGATGGGACCTCTCAGTGCCGGACCCGAAGTGCTCGACGATTTCATCATCATCAAAGCCGACGGGCTGCCAACCTATAACTTTGCTCACATCGTCGATGATGCCGAGATGGGCGTGACGCACGTCATTCGCGGACTCGAATACATCTCAAGCATTCCAAGGTATTTGAGTTTATACGACGCGCTCGGAATCACAGAGAACACACCCCTAGAACACGACACCGAAAGAGAGCCTCTGATTGCCGAAGCACTTCTTGGCCGGCCCTACCACCGCCCAATCCTTGCCTGTATGCCACACATCATGGCGCCAGACGGCAAGAAGAAACTCGGTAAACGCGACGGCGCCAAAAGCGTCACCGACTACCGCACCGACGGCATACTCCCCGAAACCATGCTTAACTTCCTTGCAAGTATGGGCTGGAATGACGGCACTGAACAGGAAATATTTTCAAAAGATGAGCTGGTTGCAAAATTTAGCCTCGACCGGGTGCAGCGCAGCGGCGCTCGGTTCGACGAACAGCGTCTCCTCTGGATGAACGGTTACTGGATCCGCTCCCTCGACATTGACGACCTCTTGGGTCGGGCGGAAAAATACTGGCCAGCGAGCGCCGACGGCGCGGATATGGCGTATAAAAAAGCCGTTCTTACACTCGTCAAGGATCGTCTAAAAACCCTCGCCGAGCTACCGCTCATGACTCGGTACTTCTTTGAGGAACCAGTCATCAACCACGAGCTGCTCACCACCAACAAACAACTCATGAAACTGTCTGCCGACGAACAAAAGACCCTGCTAGAGACATCGGCCGCTACACTGAACGCAATCGCCTGGACCCCCGAGCACATACAAGACGCTCTCAACCAGTTACTCCATGTAACCGAACAGAAACCAGGCATTTTATTTAGTCTTATCCGGATCGCAACAACCTGGGCACCATTTAGCCCTGAGCTCCCTGCCACCCTTGCATTGCTCGGCAAAGAACACTCGCTTGCCCGTCTGCAAACGGCCATCGATTCACTCTAGTGAGCTACTAGTGAAAAGCGCAAGCAGTTTGCTATACTTGCATACATGAATAGTTATGAAAAAGAGCTTGAGAAAACCATAGAAATAGAGGGTGAAACCTTGCCGGAAGTCGCCCCCAATGTTCCCCGTAAAACAAGTTTTGGCGACGGACGGCACCGCATCGTTCAAAAAGGTCCAACGTCTACAAAAGATAAGGTTATTTTTGGGGTAGCAATTGCGCTCATACTCCTGGCGGGTGGCGGGTTGCTTTGGTGGATAGGACAACAACGGGGTGCAGATATAGCCATTGTAAAACGAGCCGCCCCTCCCATTACGTACTACTCACCGCTGAGCGGCGTGAAGGTTGCCGACGAGTCGGCGACAAAACGAGCCGTGACAGCCGTCATGATAGAAAACAGCCCGGACGCACGTCCTCAATCAGGCCTCGCCGAAGCCGATGTCGTGTTTGAGGCCGTCGCCGAAGGAGGGATTACTCGGTTTATCGCCCTCTATCAACCATCACGCCCCAACCTCGTAGGACCGGTACGAAGTTTACGCCCATACTACGCCGAATGGGCGGCAGCGTTTGAACCCGGCGTTGCTCATGTCGGCGGCAGTCCAGAAGCTCTGACTATGATCCGGTCTGGCAACTACGGCGTTGACCTCGACCAGTTCTTCAACGGCGCTTCGTACTGGCGTGCGACTGACCGCGCCGCGCCGCACAACGTTTACACAAATTTCGACAAACTCGACGCCCTCAGTACGAGCAAAAACCACACTAAAAGTACCTTTTCATTTCTGCCTCGCATGAACGAAAAAGCCGTCGCAAAGCCTGATGCTACCCACGTAGACATCAGCGTTTCAACCGGTATATTTTCCGTCAGCTACGACTACAACGCCGCGAAAAACTCGTATGACCGCAAGCAGGGTGGGGTTGCTCACACCGACCGCGAAAAGGGGCAGATTTCACCAAAAGTTGTCATTGCCCTAAAAACCAACGTTGTCGTGAGTGGCGATGGCCTGCATATGACGATTGCAACGAGCGGTAGCGGTGAAGCATTTGTCTTCCAAAATGGTACCGTCATAAAGGGAACATGGTCAAAAGCAAATGCCAAAGAACGACTCGTTGTTAAAGACGACAAAGGACAAGAAATCAAAATGATTCGCGGCCAAACGTGGGTAACGACCGTAGGGAACGACAAGAACGTGTCATGGCAGTAAGACTGGCCGACTATACAAAAAATCACATTAAGCGTATTCGGCGCATATGGACGGCTCTTGTCTTTATAAATACTGGTGTTTTCTTCGTCATGCTGTACCTGACGACAGGACAAATTGCCTCAAGCATACTACTATCAACACCGATATTTGTCCTGCAAATAGTGACGTTACTGATCGTTCTGCCGACGTCAATGACACCGATTGATGTTCTGTCACGAGCTATCGTCCACGTTTCCGGCCAGGCAAATGACGTGATTGCCCCAAATGTCAACGGCACCATGCATGAAAAAACCGGTTTAAAGGACATGATCGATGTCGTCTATCGACTCGCAACTACCGCCAAACCACTCTACGAAGACCCGGACGAAGTCAAACGTCACAAAGTCATGGTGTCATTGATGGAAAACCTCCCATTTGGAGTTATCGGACTAACAAACGAGCTCAAAGTGCGCTACTACAATAAAAATGCTCCAGTCCTTGTTGACGAGAGGGGTAACCAAAACATCCACCTCATGTTTGAAGACGACAATTCTCTGAGTCGCTGGGTAACACAGGCCAGTACGCGAAGTCTCAGCGAATCAAAACAGTGGCAGCATATACAGTCCGCGCTACCGGGTAGTCCTGGACGAAAGATATATGACGTTTTTGCACAGTATACCGGCAACGACGCGAGCGGCATAGAAACGGTACTTATTACGATGGAACGAACAGGGGACTACGCGCAGAGCGAAGAAGAAATGGATTTTATTTCACTCGCCGCGCACGAACTACGAGGCCCTATTACCATCATACATGGATACCTTGATGTCCTGCAAGAAGAACTGGGCCCAACACTTCAGCCAGAACAGATTGCCCTGTTTGAGCGTTTGCAGGTGTCGGCATCACGGCTAACGGGCTATGTCAACAACGTCCTCAATGCCGCCCGGTACGACCGTCGGCATTTGACCCTTAGTCTCGAGGAAAATACGCTCGCCAATATCTACCGCATCATTCAACCGGATATCGCCCTCCGCGCCAGTACCCAGAACCGCCTGCTACAAGTCGCTATTCCTGATAACCTCCCGACTATTGCCGCCGACAAAGCCAGTCTGAGCGAAGTGATGGCAAATATCATCGACAACGCCATAAAATATTCGCACGAAGGCGGACTCGTGGCTGTCACGGCCGCCGTCGATGGCAATTTTGTCAAATGTTCTGTTCAGGACAACGGCATTGGCATGCCCGCAGCAGTCGTGAGTAGTTTATTCAAAAAATTTTATCGCTCTCATCGAAGCGACAAAGCCTTTTCGGGTACGGGGCTCGGCCTCTATATCAGTAAAGCGATTATTGAATCGCATGGCGGATCGATCGGTGTGCGCTCAAAAGAAGGTGAGGGAAGCGTGTTTACCTTTAGCGTCCCCATATACAGCACGGTCGCCGACAAGCTAGCCGCAAGCGGCAACTCCAACTCGGGCATTATTAGCAGCGGCAGCGGCTGGATAAAGAACCACGCTATGTTCAAGGGCTGATATACTAGTAGTATGGCCACTATACAAACTATCCTTATCATCGAAGACGACCGGTTTATTGGCGAAATGTATGTTCGCAGTCTACGCAACAACGGATACACTGTTGACTGGACAACTACCGGACATGAGGGTGCCGACGCAGCCACTTCACGCGCATATGACCTAATACTGCTCGATATCATGCTTCCGGAAGTCCCAGGGACTGAACTCCTCAAAGACATCCGCGACAAGCAGTCCCTTGGGTTTGCCGCAAAGAGTCGTATCATCGTCCTTACCAACTTCGATCAGGACGAGGCCTCACGCGCCGCCATGGAAGCCGAAGCCGATGCCTACCTGATAAAGGCCGATATCACTCCGAGAAAACTCATTGAAATTATCCGGACTATGACGGCCGTCGAGCCGCCCACGTCCACCACCGAACCACATGCCTAACCATACCTCCATCGACACATTGTCGGATACCGTCTGCACGGTGCTCGCTCGACTTACCAGTACAGACAAGGGCGACTGGTTTCTTACCTTCCGTGCTCGTCACGCCATGGAAGCAGTGTTCCACGCGCTCAAAGAAGAGAAGGGCCAGGGCGAAATCATCACTCAACCCTTCACCTGCGCAACTGCCCTTAACCCCATCCTGAGCGCCGGTCACGTCCCGGCCTATATCGACAGCTCTTACGATACCCTATCGCTCGATACTACTACGCTCACCGCTCATACAGCGAGTCGGGGACTTATCATGCAGCATAGTTTTGGTATTGAAAGCGATATGCACCGCGCCCGGGAGTTCGCAGACAAACATGGATTATTGCTCTTGGAGGATTCCGCACACCAGATTGGTCTGATGGCACGAGACGATGCCCGCGTGCCGCTCGCAGACGTCTCGGTGCACAGTTTTGGCGTCGAAAAACTTTTGCCAACAAAATTTGGTGGGGCCGTCTGGGTCAACCCGCGCATGACCGACCGTTCACTACGACACCGTATCGAGGAAACGCTATCGAATATGCCCGTCCTGGACAATCGCACAGACAGTAAAGCTCACCGTTACAAATGGTGCAATGCCTTGCTCAACCGCACACCGCGTCAACTCGAGCCTTCGCTCCGCCGCCTCCTCGTTTCAACTGGGGTTTTTGAACCGGCCATCATGCCAGATGAGCTGCTTGGAAAAAATCATCATAGGCCGGCCCGTCCCAGCCGATTTATGCTTGAAACAATGCTTGATGGGTTGCAAAACTATGATACTACCATCACAACGCGCCGACGAGCTGCTCGTGTTTACCGGCAGCACCTCCCAGCCTCACTCATACCATCCGGCCTCGCTAAAGACTGCGCACCAGCCCGCTTTCCCATTATCGCCCCTGATAGCAGGGCGTCCGAGCAGCTCTTTAGCGACCTACGCCGCACCGGATACTACAGTGGCAAATGGTACCGTCCGGTCATATTTCCCGGCACGCCGCGCCCCGAACTCTACCACTATACGCCTACGCATTTTCCCGTCGCCGAAGATATATCAGGGCGAATCGTCAACCTGCCGACAAACATAACCGCCGAAAAAGCAAAGGAGATTGCCCGTGTCATTGTCACTAGCACCCATAAATAACCAGCAAGAATACAGTTCATTTTTGCAGACACCAGCCTTGAAGCCCCACGCGTCGTTTATGCATACATGGGAGTGGGGAGAAGTACTACGAAACGAAACGCCGGAATTTCTACGTCTTGGGTTATACGACAGCGACAAGCTCATTGGTATTGTTCAAATCATACGCCGTCCGCTGCGATTTGGCGGATATTTCTGGTACGCACCCCGGGGCATTGCCATGGATTACACAAAAACAGAGACCGTCACCGCTGCCTATAGCGCCCTGAATGAGTACTTGCGCGCTAAGGGTGGTGTCTTCTTCAAAGCCGACCCCGACCTGGTGCGTGGCGATCCCGCGGTCGCCGCTATCGACATCCTCCGGCCGCAGCCGGCTGCTATTTTCACGCAGGCAGAGCGAGTGTGGTGTGTTGATCTGCAAAAAGACGAGACGACACAACTGGCGTGGATGAAAGCTCATGGTATGCGAAAAAATATCCCGTATTACCTGCGCCGGGCAGCCCGTGAAGGAGTTGCTGTTATTGCAAGCGATCGCCAAAATGACCTCGAGAAATTCATCACCATGCTCCATAACCTCCGCGAGCGCAAGAATATGGTCGGTGGTCATGATGATCACTTGCGTCGACAGTTCGCCACAATGGGTCCAAGAAGGTACGAAAAGATATTTTTTGCCAAAAAAAGTGGTCACGTCCTTGCTGGCGCCCTCGTGGCAATTTATGGCAAAGAGGCGAGTTATCTGCACGGCGCCAGTCTTGACCTGTATCGTGAACTTCAAGCACCACACAGCCTCCACTTTGAAATCATGCGCTACATCGTCAAATACTATCCCGAAGTCGAACGCTATAATTTCTGGGGAATTGTCAGTGACAAAAACCGTACCCCAAAACATCCGCGCCATGGTTACAGTGAATTCAAACGTAGTTTTGGCGGCTACAAAGAAGAATACATGCGAGCGAGGGACTTCGTGTACAGCCCGGTACTCTGGCGGCTCGACTGGTTGCTGCAAAAATATTTCGCCTGGAAATACAAGAACGATTAGAGAGGGAGTGCGCGTACGGACTTGTTCCGGACGCACCCGGAGGGGCCTTGCCCCTCTTCTAGAGACCGACGGGCCGTAGGCACGGAACGAGGCGTGAGCCGAGCTTTAGGGGGAGGGGGGTGCACGTACGGACTTGTTCCGGACGCACCCGGAGGGGCCTTGCCCCTCTTCTAGAGATACGCGTCAAGGCCGGATTTCTTCACAAAACTGGCCGCAAACGCCGTATCCGTACACCTCTTCAGCTCATCGTTACTCAAAATACCACCAGCTTCTAGCATCTGATACTGTGTCCGCAGGCGCCCCTGCTCGATAATCTCCGGCCAGTCGGTATTGATCGTAAAGCGTACGTCGTTCTCGACAAACATTCGTAAAATATGCCTCAGTTCGGCGGCGTCCTTAACGGCTTTTGTCGCGAGATTTGACATTGGACAGACCTCGAGCACAGTACCCCGTTTTTTCAGCTCCTTCATGAGCCCTTCGTCATATGCCGCCAATACACCATGACCTATTCGGTCGGGACATAGGTACTCAAGCACTTCCCACATATCGTTCGCATCACGCACCTCGCCGCTATGCACCGTCACACCAAGACCCGCTTCTCGTGCTTTTCTAAAGAGTGCCTCGTAGTCGCGCATCGTAAAGTTAGGGTTAGTCGCTGGGCCAGCCACGTCAATCCCCACTACGCCGCGGCCATGGTATTTGATTGCTTTCTCGACTATTTTTTCGTTAAGCTCGTAGTCATACTCCCTCGCAATGGCAAAAATGATCCCCGCCGACAGATGCTTATGCTCGAGTAGTGCCCGCTCCATACCATGTAACATAGCCATCGTCAGATGGTCGAGGTCAACTTCGGCTTCACGATTGTGTTTCATGGGGTTGGTGCGTAGTTCTATGAGGGTAATACCGTTGCGATAGGCTCCGCTCATCGTGTTATACACCGCAGCTTCCACGGCATGCGTTCCAGAACTCAATTTGTCAAGTATGGGATGGTAAACGTCGCGCAGATAGTCATTCAACTGCATCTGGTGGCTCGGCGACAGGGTGACGAACGCCCGAAAGTCGGCGTACTCTTCTTTGGGCAATTTTATGCCGAGGTTGTGCGCAATCTGCCACAACACCGGCGGCTCTATGGAAGAACCGAGGTGGGCATGCAACTCTGCAAGCGGGTAGGTTGGGTAAGGGTTAGGGGTATTTTTCGCGTGTTTTATATAATCTTCCATACACCCAGTATACGGCACGCCTCGCCGCCCAAATGAGTTATACCCTCTGTGGACTTGACCGTGTACGACGCCACAGCGTCGCCCCAAATGGGCGAGTCTGCACATCGCTACCCAGCCGCACCACGAGAACGGGAGTAGACTGGTCGGTTTCCACCGCGCCAATACTCTCTAAAAACCCCTGCATGCAACTGTCGTCATCGGGCGTCGGAATGTTGAGTATGGGCACTGCCGTTGTGAGCACGCCTGAACTCTCTACGAGTTGTTCAACAGAACGACTAACATAATTACCCTCGGAAACACAAAGCATGAGTCCTGTCTCACGCCTATACCAGCCAAATGCACTGAGAGATTTTAATGCCATTGCCGGCAACTTGCTAAACGGCCGCTCTTCGTTATACGTCCATGGTCCTGATGTCAGATACGCCTCTATGCCGCTCCGCCCAGCTGCAACATACCGCCGAACCCCGCCGCGGTAACCAGGTTGCTCAAGCGCGTGCCGAAACGCCGCTATGTCGGATGAAGAGTATGATACATTGTTCAGCGCCGGGTCGATTCTTGCAAAGTTTGACTTGACCAGTTCCAAAATCTCTCTTGCGTCATTTGGCTCCGCGTCACGAATCTTCATTTTATACATAAAAACACATTATTTACCTATCTGTCAATAGTTCACTGGACAATCCACCGCTGTTTTGATAGAGTATGTACGCACCACTTACGGTCCCGTCGTCTAGTGGTCCAGGACGTCTGGTTCTCATCCAGAAAATCGCGGGTTCGACTCCCGCCGGGATCACCAAA
>JBDHUL010000022.1:0-14191 GCA_039812985.1 Saccharimonadaceae bacterium (SeqCode) | reverse complement strand
CCGGTATTTTGCTGAGCGAGGACACTTACAAGTACCGCGCCGCTGCGACCTGCCTTTTGTAACCGCCTTGCTGAAATACTCATGGTTACTGACTAGTATACACGTAAAAACAATGTTTTTGCGCCCAGAAACTACTGGCGAGTGACGCGCACCATAGCCGGACGTAGTACATCACCCCCAAGCAAATAACCGGGCTGAAGTTCCTCGGCAATAACTTCGTGTTCACCGTCGGATTCGTCAAACTGCACTGCTTCGTGTAGTTCTGGGTTAAACGACGTCCCTTTTGATGTGTCGATTTTTGTGATGTTGAGATCGGCTAGGGCTTTATCGAGTTTTTTGCCCGCCCCAATGACACCCTTCGCCCAAGGATGCTCAGCAAGGTCGTCGGGCATATGGGCGATTGCTCGATCAACCGTATCTACAACCGGTAGTAACTCAAAAATAGCGCTCACGCGGCCGCTAGCACGAGCCTGCACCTTTTCGGTTTCAGCCCGCTTGCGGTAGTTCTCGAAATCCGCACGGGTGCGCTGGAGATCGAGCGTTAACTCACCGAGCAGTTGCTCAAGGTCTTGGGGTTTTTTACTTTTTGGCATTGGTTCTCCTTGCTTCCGTTAGTTCTCGAGTAGTTTGTTCAATGAGACGCTGTTCGCTATCCAGGTTGTCATTGCGGCGGGCATGCCAGTAGAGCGCGGTGACTGCCGTAACAGAGAAAGAGAGAAACGACCCCCCATATAACCACGGCGAAACGCTCCCACCGCTTGATGCCTGCCGTACACAGTAGAGGAGAACGGCAGCAGCAAAGATTGCGCCCGCCAGCCACAGATAATAGCGCGTCTTTGCCGTCATTGCTACAACACCTCTTCGAGCATAGCACCCGTATGGCGTACCAGCCGCATGACTTTGGCGTATTCCTGCCGTGTCGGACCAAGCACGCCTATGTAACTTCGGTCGCTGTACGGTGAACGGAATCGGCTGATAATGAGGCTGGCCTGCGAACTTTTCCCGACTGGATTTTCCGCACCTATAAATACGTTGAGCGGCTCGTTCGGTGCAGCCTCACGGAGCCATGGCTCAAGGTTGTCGAGCAAACGAGCAATCTGCTGGACGCTGTGCGGATTTGCTACAAATTCTGGTTGCGAGAATAGGTTACTCATGCCGCTCATGTAGAGTTGGTCACCGATGGTCGCCACCCCGAGGTTGCGCGTTACCTCTGCAAGACTGTCAACCGCACTGCGAATTGCTCGGTCAGTTCGATCGGCATGCGTGGCCACACGTGCGTCAATCGCCCGCGTGCTACGGTCGGCTATCGCCGGCAGCTCTTCGGACTGCACGTCGGTGATCTGGTTGACATAAAACCGGTAGCCTTTGTCGGTCGGTACACGTCCGGCACTGGTGTGGGGCTGCGCAATAAACCCAAGGTCTTCAAGCGCTGCCATTTCCGAGCGGATGGTAGCGCTGCTGACGCCAAATAATTTGGCCAGCGTCACGCTGCCAACAGGCGCTGCCACCTCAGCATACTGCTCGATGATCGTCCCTAAAATCCTTGCTTGTCGATCGGTCATAGTATATAACAGTATATCGAAAACTAGCACTCAAAGTCAATGAGTGCTAGATACTAGCCTATTTTGTAAATATGCACCGCATAGGCAACAAAGGTATCGGTGAACTGGCCCGCTGTCACCGCCAGACTGCGTGACTCACCGTCAACGATGGCCGTAGCAGATGAAACACCCGTTATCGTAAAAGTACACGTCTGAGCGCTACTGCTTTCCGATACCGCACAGAGGTACGTAAACCCGCCGTACCGTTTCACGATGATATGCACGAGGCTGTTTGACCGGGTCGCGCCACTGCTTATTGTTGGCGAGTTGAGCACCGGCGCGAGACTATGTACTTGAGTATTAAGGGCAGTAATAGCATTTTTCATGGCCGTATCGCCAAGCACCCCTGCCTCAGCAAACGTTGGCGTAAAGATGTGGCAGAAAAACCCATAGCCGTTCGCACCATGAGTCAGCCCGAGCCATACTTCGCATTTAACTTGCGCCGGGGTTGGCGTGCCAACGTTACTTGAGTCGTATTTGGTACATTCCACCCAGAAGAATACTGGTTTTTGGTAGTTCGTCCAACGGCGCAGATTATCTACTCCGTTTGCCACATCGCGGAGTGGAAGGCCGCTGTTGACGGGGTAAACGTCGAACCCAACGATGTCAGCCCCCGCAGCGTATTGCGTGTAAATTGTCTCGCGCTCGGCTGGATCGTAGCCAATTCCTATCCAGCTCGGATCACCAACCGCGCGGCTGAAGTTGAGGTACACCGGTCGTTTTAGCGTATCGGCCGCTTTCCATGAGTTATAGTTATTGACGATCGTTGCAACCGGCACAGCAGGACCGTACCCGCCCTGTCCATCACTTTGAGCATTGTCAGGTTCATCGACCTGCGACCAGCCCCTAACGACGCTCGGCCCAAGTGAACTCCCCAGTGCCGTCGAGTTCTGATCGGCAATAGCATACATACCGTTGGCGCTCAACGCCGCAATGTTTGAGGTCGTAAATCCATCCCACAACCCGATAAACGTGTTGACCCCAAGCGCTGCAAAATTTGCTGCGTTACTCTCTGGAGTTTGTAGCCAGACAGTGACGGGGAAAAAGTATGGGTCGCTCGATAACCCGTTCCCAACTGTCTGTGTCGCATGCCCCGCTCGGCGTAGACGCCGTGAAAAACCGCTCATGCCTACTATTGTACCTCAGCGAGTGGATGCGATGTTAGTGAATCTTCGTAACAACAGCCAGACTTGGCGTCCCGCGTTCGTCAAGCGCAAACAGCATGTACGTCCCCGGTAGCACGACACCACTATCGGCCGGAACGCGCAGCGACGCAACATCGCCATTCATCGCGACAACTTCCAGTGGAATGCGTCGCTGGTCGGTGTTGATAGAGTGCGTCACCGCTGCCATACGCACCAGAGCGAAATTCGTGGCACCTGTAGCTGTTACGGCCACTGTGCTCCCGAGCGATATATCAGATGGCACACCGCTCAGGCTCGGGCGACGACGCAAGCTACCGTCGGAGTTGAGCAAGTACGGTGGGGTAAATATTCGTCCGTCAGGATGATTGGTCGTGCAGGCATCGCCACACAACCCACCACCAGCCGACAATATACGTCCATCAGGAAGAAGCAGTGCACCGCTATGATAGGTTCTTGGTATGGTATCGGTTGCAAGTAGCGTGAACTTTCCGGTCGTCGGGCTCCAGAGTTCAGGTGTCAGAGCCGCTGCCGTGTCGGTAAATGGCACGGGCGATTGCTGGCCGCCAAACACAATCACCGTACCGTCCGGCAACACTACCGAGTTTGAAAACCCGCGCCGATATACCATGTCCCCCGTCCGCGTCACCGACGGATTAACCCCGTAACCACGCGATAAATCGATAACATATGCCCGGTTTGTTGCCTGTGCCCCCGTTTTACTGTCCTTTGCCTGGTAGTGCTCGGCCCCACCAAGAGCCAACACTTTATTGACATCATACATGATAGCGTTACCATTCATTGCATCAAGGCTGTCGCCGCGCAGTCCTGCGTCTTGCATCGTGCCGTTGCCGCTCGTACCAATCCAATGCATCATGCGACTCGGCCCAGCTTGAAATACATTTCCGCCAGAGACGGCAAACAGCCACATATGGTTATCCCCGCGGTAGGTATAGCCCTTCATAGCATCTTCGTAGTCGGCAGTCAACGCGTCTTTATTGGCCGCAAGCCCGAGGTCAACATTTGGGAGCTTGCGCCATGTGTTCGTTGCAGGACTATATACTTCACCATTTTTCGGCGCTTGGTACGCCACGCCTTTTATCGAATCCCACGATCCGCCAAGTGTAAATACAGCACCATTTGAGAGCAGTGTGGTTGATTGGTAAGCCCGAGGTATGGTCATTTTAGCAACGGCTGTCCACGCATTTGTGTACGGGTTGTACACAGAGGTTGCGGCATCGTCTGACCCACCGTTGACCAGCACCCGTCCGTCAGCTAAGACAGCCAGGCCCGAACAAAACATCTGGTGTCCAAGATTGACGTCGTATCCTTGCGTCACCCGGCCGGTGGCAATGTCATATATTGCTACTCGCGTCACCGAATGTCCTGAAACCGTCTGTGAAAATGCCGTGTTACTATACCCCGCCATGAGTAACACTTTATTATTTGGCAGCATAACGTAGGTCGATGGCACGAGTGGAAAATTCACCGGCGCACTCCACGCACCGGCCGACGCGCCGACTGACCCCGTCCCAAAAACATTGAGCTCGGCAATATTTGCGTACTGGTTACGGTTGCCTGCCTCGCTGAGAGCCGTGAGTCGAATATAGCGCGCCGACACCGCATTAAAAACAGCATATTTTTCGAATTTATTGTCCGCCCATGTTCCGCTCGCCACCGGCGCCCCCCAGGTACTACCGTCGGTACTCACCCGGACCTCATAGCGTCCAATAACACCGCTAACATACGCGTCCTGGCGCGGCTGGTACGATAGCCCATTTAAGAGACGCACCGCCTTGGTATCGATGGTTACCGTATGAGGCAGCTTTGTCTGCGTCGTTCCTGCATAGTAACTATTCCACTGGGTCGATGCACTGCCATCGAGCACATACGAGGCCGGATGACTGCTCGCCGTATCACTCGCCGTTGCTGTCCAGCCAGCTCGAGACAGCCGCTGCATGTTTGGTTGGCTCCCAATTACTCGCAACTCAGCAACTGACGACCATTGCCCGCGATTGCCCGCTTCACTGAGTGCCGTAAGCCGCACGTAACGTGCGCTCGTCTCGGGAAATAAAGCTACTTTGAGCGTTTTGTCGTCAGCCCACGCACTTTTTGCCACTGGCCCCGTCCACGTTATGCCGTCAGGGCTCGTTCGTACCTCGTATTTGCCAATTGTCCCGTTTTTGTAGGCATCTTGACGCGGCAGATACGTGAGTCCTGACACGAGTTTGGCTTCTTTCATGTCAATCGTTACCGTATGAGGCAGCGGTGTTGTGCCACTCGCCGTGTAGTTACTATGCCAAAACGTCGTCGTTTGCCCGTCGAGCGCTTTGGCGGCTGCATTGGCCGCATATTCATCCGAAGCCGCCGCCGTCCAGCCATTGATCGGTAACGTCACATCACTGAGCTGGTTGCCCACGACATATAGCTCAGCTGCCGCCGAGCCATTACTGCGCCCGCCAGCTTCACTAAGTGCCGTAATCCGCACAAATCGGGCAATCACCCCTGGAAAAACAACGGTCTTTATGGTTTTATCGTCACGCCATGTTCCGCTCGCCACTGGAACGCCCCATACCGAACCGTTTTGGCTCGTCGAAATGCTGTACTGGCCAATATTGCCTTCGCTTAAAGCATCTTGACGCGGCAGATAGCGCACCCCGCTCACAGACTTTAGTCCGCGCATATCTATGGTAACGGAATGGGGAAGCGGTACCGCCTGACTGTGCCACAATGTCGTCGCTGAACCATCTATCGACGCTGCGGCAGTGTTCGCTCCCAGCTGATCACTTGCCTGCGCTATCCACCCAGTTCTCGGCAGTATCGCCGACTTGGCCGTAAACGACTCAGCAGCCGTCGCCTCAATCATCTGTGTATCATCCATCATCGCCATGACCGGCCGCGCGGCACCGACGCAACTTATTACCACCATAAGCGCTAGAAAAACTCCTCGCCACCCCTTTTGGAACACGCTGGAACACATCATAGCATTACCTTCTTTAGTTAGATATAATGTGTATTATAGTACTTATTTATAATATTGCAATGACTTTGTCATAATATTGCTTGTATGACTATGTAGTGGTAAAATGTGAGTACTATTCAACGACTGAGGAGTCCACTATCTTATGAAACAAACTATTTTCACCCACCACGTCCGCATGGCAGCCCTTGTTCTCATCGCAACTATTGGCGCATGTAGCCTTGCCGCTGCCCCAACGTCAACTTCGGCGTCATACATACCTTGTGGCTATACCAGCACATGGATATTCTGGGATCGGTGGGGTCTTAACGGAACCGCACACGTACAGGTACGAGCACGTTATGGCAGCTATGGCGATTACTGCGTGACGGCAAGTGTGAAAAACGGCACAGCCACACGTATTATCGGCATGGGGTATCAGAGCTATACTCGCGCAACCACCACAAGTAGCCAGTGGGCACCCGTACTCGGTGATGGTGGCGGTTCCGCCACAAGACCGCTCACATTTTACGAGCAAAAGATTATCCAGCGTGACAAGAAAAAGGGCGTGTCAATAGCGTTTACCTTTCAATCGGGCACAAAGACGCAACAGATCAACACCCCTGTACTCACCCTGCGCTGGTAGCAAAGATAACTACACTACCCAGTACACATAACCACCGGCCAATTTCTTGCTGGCCGGTGATGGTGATTATGTGTAGCTGCTATGACACGTGCTATGAGAAATTCGTCCCAACGAGCGACCCATACCACGACGTACCGCCGTCAAGGCTCTCTAGTACAACGATATCAACTGCATTAGCCGCAGTCGAGAGGGTTGGCGCACCGCCCGACCATTTGGTACCGCTCGGCCACGTCACAGTACGACTACCCGTCGCGTCTTGCTTGAGATATATCGTAAACGAACAGGCTCGTCCGCTCGTCGCGTTACTCACGGTAAATGTCGCGTTACCGGTCAGTGTCAGGTTAAATACATTGCCGTTATTGAGGTTTAGCGTGGTCGCACCGGTTGCGTTTGCCGTAGAAACCGTTTCCGATCCGCCCTTGTTTGCCAGAGCGACCTTGCCGTTTGCCGGAATATTTCGCCAATACCCGGTGTCGCGTAACATAAGGTCGTCTTGTGCGGGGTTGTTGAGGGCGACATCGCTCGCCGCGCTTAGTGTTCCACCTACTCCTGGGCTACCCATATATCATCTCCTCCTATACCGTAAACCAGTTAGTGCCGTCTGATTCGTAGTCCATGCTCGACCAGCCGGCGTTTAATGTTGCCATGGTTGGTTCACCACCATCTAACATGCCCCCATTTGGCGTTGTGATGAGAATGGAGTTACCCGCAACACCGTTGCGCTTGACTCGTACCCTTGCATTAGCAGCCGGAGCCGGTAATGCAACCGTTATCGCACCACTCGTTGGGTTTGCAACAATCCAGTCATTGTCAGCCGCAGCAGTCGTCCCGCCGGTATTGACCGCTCGGATATTCCAGCTCGAGCTACCACCACCCGACGGTATCGCCCACTTGACGCCGTTAGCCGCGCTACTGTCAGCGGTCAGAACCTGTCCATTTGTTCCGACTGCCAGGCGTGTCGTCGATGTGCCGCGAACTATCAAGTCACCCTTAGTCGTGAGTGGATCGGTCATTCCACCACCACCGCCAGGTGCTGCTTTCCAGGTACCGTCACCGTAGAGCACGGTCGTGCCGTCAGTTGTACCCGTACCAAGTCGGGCAGCTGCGACAACGCCAGAAGTAATGTCAGATGCCGCATGAGTATGCGCTGCCGGAGTAAAGGTCGTCGGTTTGCCCGTTACTTCAGTCCAGCCTGGTGCATAATCGCCTGCTTTTGCAGTGGTGCTCGTTGTGCCCAGCGCCAGATTTGACGTTCCCGCTCCTATGGCCGTTCGAGCTGACGCGGCATCCGCTGCTGTCAGCAGCGAGCGTCCCACTGCGGTACTGTCTGAAATATTCGCCGCCGTATGCGTATGGTTCGTGTTGGCTTTGTTCGCAAGTCCCGGAACTGTTGGGCTTGTCGCTGTACCACCGAGGTCACCAGCAAGCTGCACGATGCCTTTTTGCGTCGTCGTCGCGTCTGGTACCGTACCAGAACCGCTTGTACGCCAAGCGACACCCCCGGCTGCAGCCGCATCTTTGACGAGCACTTGTCCGTCTGACCCGCCGGGGGCATTGAGCGCTGCTGCGTCTACCGCCCCGGGTGCCAATGAAGCCGATGTCACACTATTATCTTTCAGCGAACCATCTGTTTTATGGGTTTGATTTAGAAAATCGTTGAGAATCTGTCCCCAGTTTCCTTCATCACCGCCTGGTTGTGGTAGTCGTGGCATATTCGTTATATCCTCCCCTTGTTATCTCTCCATTACCGTTACCGTTATCATCTCCCTTATCATACCACAAAACACTTTTGTCTGTTTTGTAACGTCATTATGCGGCATTTTTACTGCCACCATACACGCTCGCCCCGTAACCATAGCCGTATCCTCCACGGCCCGCTACTTGTGGTGCACGGTTGTCGCCGAGAATACCGAGGGACTTTGCGATGAACCCGCCACCTACCACAAGGAGGCCAGCGACCCCGACATGCTTGAGGAATTCTTTGCGGTCCATCGGTTTCTGAAGCAAATCGTTGATTGACGAAGGTAGTTTCATAGTTTTTTCCTGTTTATTTTCGTTACTTTATACGTGTAGATTATACTACCCTACAATAAAAATCAAGCCTTTTATGCTTAAAATTAAAATGGTCACGCTCTACCGACCCGCCAACGGTCCACTCAATGAACTCAGCCTGCCACAATACGAAATCCATCAAGCGACCGAACCTGCGTTGGGCGAGCGGTTGTCATTGAGTGCCGCATCTGGGCACCCGTCTGCGCTCTCGTCGCAATGACAAGTTTACGTGGTTGACTCCGTGATGTATTTGATACAACGAAGCCATCGAGTGTTCGTACAGGCTGGCGGTGTGTCTCTAGAGTAACCCCTACGGCAGGCGTCGTCGTCGGAGCAGGGCGCGGTGGCAACGTGCGTAACGACGCTTGCGCCGCGGGGCGCACCTGCGGCCTGAGCGCAGGAGTGGCGGGCTGTTGGGCTACTGCGATTACCGGCGTCACACCTGCTGAAGCTGGGCGTACCGCCGCGGTTCGCCGTGCGAGTCGGCGTTCTTTGCGCCGCCGTAGCCAAATGATCATAATACCGAGTTGATACATAATCACCATGGGAGATGCCAGTAACATCTGGTTCATCGCATCTGGAGTCGGGGAAATAACCGCCGCCACCACAAATGACCCGACAATAATATGCCGCTGCTTGTCCATCAGCTTTTTAGGCGTAAGTGGTTTTACTGAGTCAATCACCAGCATGACGAGCGGCAGCTGGAACAAAAGTGCTCCCGCCAGTAAGTAGGTCATCACAAATGAAAAGTACGAGTCGATGGTCAGCATCGGGTTGATGTGATAGAGATTGAAACTCGTCAAAAAATACAAGGCCGCAGGAAGGCTCACGACATAGGCAAATACAATACCCGCCGCTGCAAGTAGGAACGACGAAATTGTGAATCCAAGAGCCCGCCGGAGCTTAACCCGCTGCACTGCCGGCATCACAAACCGGTATACCTGATAGATAATAACGGGCAACGCTCCGATGATTCCCACATACAAACATACCTGGATAATGAAACTGAACGCTCCACCAGGCGTCAAATACACAAGCTCTTGCTGCTTGCCTAGGGGTGCTACGATAATATTGACGATCTTGTCAAAAAACGGATATGCGGTCCCCGCAATAGCAAGAAATGCAAGCGCCACCATGAATAAACGCCCCTGTAGTTCTCGAATATGTTCTAAAAACGTCACAGATGGCGTTGATTCAATAGTGGTGCTACGCTTTTTTCTCGTCGACTGTCTTTTTGCCATCGTCGTCCTTCATGGCACTTTTCAACTCTTTTGCCGACGATCCGATGCTTTTAGCAAGCTCTGGTAGTTTTTTTGCTCCGAACAAAAGCAGCAGTATCACAAGGATAACTATCAGTTCTGGAACTCCTATATTTGGCATTATTCACTTTCCCTCTTGTTTATGTAGTAACAATACGATAGTATAGTGCTAAAGCATATAAAAAGCAAAGAGAAAAATATGAAAAACCCATATATCACAACATTTGCTGCGACGTACAACTGTAGCGCTTACGGAGCAAGCACATACAATAGTGCCGGCGTTTGCGGTGTGTCAACCACAACGACTACCGGTGCCAATGGCCTGGCCGGTACCGGTTCGCCGGTTGCTGTCGAAGCGGGCATTGGTCTCGCTCTCATCGTGCTCGGCGTGAGTCTTTTTGCCTTACTCCGTCGCCGAGTTCCTTCGACAAAATAAGCAAAATAACACCGCTCAGGTACAGATGACGCTGTCTTTTTAGGCCGTTCGCACAATTTGGAGCGACCAGTAGAGTGTAAGCAAGGTTGCATTTGACTGCGTCACATTAAGCGTATTTGCCGAAATGCCGAGCACGCAATCCGACGATGCGACGACGTGCTGAATGGTTGTCGTTAAGCCATCAATACTTCGCCGTAGTGTTCCCTGAGCATACACCGTGCCTCCTTGCGAAGATATCTCAAAATACCCCCTCATGCCCAAAGGCAGCATTGCATTATCGATAACCGCCACGGCCCCGTTCTTCGGGCATGTCACGACCCCATGAGCAATGCTCCCCGCTCCCAGATGCGCATATGTCGATAGATTGGTCACGGTACTTTTGAACATTTGGCCCGAATTCGCCCGCGCCGCCACTCCGGCATACCCGGTTGCCTCAGTATCTTGAATCTGGGCTCGTACCAGTTTCGGACCAACGACGACCACGGCTTGCGATGCAACGCCCGTTCTGCCAAAATGACTCCCTCCGGTCATCGTAAGGCCCGTGACACTATCGACATGCCCAGCCATAATATCGTTCTGCCCAGCGGTTGAGCCTAGCCAGTTACACCCGAAGAAACGTGGTGACTGCGCGTATTCAAGCACTACCTGTGCCGTTCCGGCACTATAAGGGCTAACCGCCGCTAAGCCATTCGTTTCAAAATGTTCGCCGACGAATGTCGGGCCCGTCGCGTTCGAGTTGCCCGTTGGCTTCACCACAAGAACGGCCGGACCTCCGTTACCGGTCAATATATTCCCCGTAAACATCGCCGGACTCGGCGCTATTTTGATACCGCCAAGAGCATTGGTACAAAAATTTGAAGCGGTGACGACCATGCCGCATATTGCTCCGGCATCAGCCGCATCCAGCCCCCATCCACGGTTCGCAACTGCAAAAAACTGTTCAATTATGGTGTTGTTAGCATATCCATACGTTGTCCCATTTGCCTGGCGCTTGACTCGTAGCCCCGTGCTACAAAACGACACCATCACCCGCCTGATGGTCAGGTTAGTAAAATACGAAAGGCAAATACCATCGCCGTTACTCCCATCCTCAACGCCGCGGATGCCTATGTCTTCGATGACAAAGCCATTGAACTGTCCTTTATTGCTATTATCGCTATTGCTCGTGCCCGATACCACAATTGCGGCAGATACAACGCTGTTTGTCGGCTCTATGATGCTCGAGGAATACGAACCGTCTTTCGCATGCCCCATGCCATCACCGTACACTTTCACCCCTCCAACCCACTGCGTCGCATCGCCGAGCGCAATGCTCAGCGAAGCAGTAATCTTGTAGCGCCCCTGGGGTATATAGGCCGCTCGACGGCTCGCAACGGCCGCATCAAACAGGGCCTGCAACGCCGACGTATCGTCTACCATACCATCGCCCACAGCGCCAAATTGTTTCGCATTGAGAGGGAGCTGATCGAGTTCGGATGTTGAGAGATACGCGCTCGCCAGCTGTGTTGTTGTCATGTAACTCGATGTGTCTTGCGATGCCATGGTGCCAAGGCCTTTTATCTTTGATGGCGGAATCGCTCCATCGGCGATACTCCCAGCTGCTACCGCCTGAGGAGTGAGCGCCGAACCAGACACGCTGGCAGTCTTTAACGTACCGTCGTCGTTGTGAGACTGTCTCAGAAAGTCATTGAGAACCTCACCCCATTCATTTTCGCCCAATTTTGGCAGCCTCGCCATAACAACCTCCCCATTCTTTTATGAATATTGTCATACGCAGCCCCTACCTAGTCACGCCTGAGCATGACCGTGAACGCCTCGCTCGGAATATCTATCTTCCCAAAGCGTTTCATGCGTTTCTTGCCCTTCGCTTGTTTTTGCAGGAGTTTCTTTTTACGGGATACATCGCCACCGTACAGATAGCCGGTGACGTCTTTGCGGTAGGCGCCGATGGTTTCGCGGGCGATGAATTTGCCGCCGATCGCCGCTTGTAAGGCTACCTCGAAGCTTTGGCGCGGCACGACATCCTTGAGTTTCTTCGTCACATCCCGTCCCAATGCCATGCTCTCGCTGCGGTGGCACATAACGCTCAAGGCATCGACCATTTCACCACCAACGTAGAAGTCGACGCGCACCAGGTCTTCCGCCCGATAATCGTCCAGCTCGTAATTGAAGCTGCCGTAGCCGCTCGTCACACTTTTGAGCTGGTCGTAGAAGTCGGTGAGTAGATTCGCGAGGGGTGCCTCGAAGCTAATGAGGGCGCGCTCGTCGATGTAGCTGAGGTTTTTTTGGCGGCCGCGTTTGCTCACAATCAGCTGGATCACCGCGCCAATGTAATCCTGCGGCACCACGATTTCACCTCTTATCCACGGCTCGCGGATATCCGCTACTTGTGCCCGGTCTGGTAGCTCAGCGGCAGATTTGATATCAAGCTCGTCGCCATTCGTCAGCGTCACATGGTAGTCGGTACTGGGGTTGGTGACGACGAGATCGAGATCGTACTCGCGCTCCAAGCGCTCGCGCACGATGTCCATATGTAGCAGGCCGAGGAATCCAATCCGCACGCCAAAGCCCAGCACTGGCGAATTTTCGGGCTCAAATTGCAGCGCGCTGTCGCTCAGGCTCAGCTTTTCGATCGCCTCTTTCAAGTCATTGTAATCCTCGTTGCTGACCGGAAAAAACCCGGCATACACAAACGGCTGGACGTCTTTGTAGCCTGGGAGCGGATCAACGATCATATTGCCTCCTCATTCGAGCTCGCTGTCCCGATAATGTCTGGGACATGGTACTATACCAGCACATAGTTCGTTCCTGGCCCCTACCCACTAGCTCTGCAAGCCCTTTTGGTACCATATCACCAAGCTCACAGTAGGCTTTAAGCTTGTCTACTGACGCAATCATTGTATTCTGCGCTCCATACATTTCATCGTATAATCTGTACCATTCCCTCACCGGCGTTGTCCTTTTCCGTAAATATCTTTCGGGCTGTATTCTTTTGCAAATAAAGTACCTTCATCGCATCTAAAAGCGCCGTAGAGACGCACCTTGAGTTCTTTGAGTGCCCAATTACCCTCAATCATAGCTATTGCTTTTTTTATCTCACTGTCCGGCATCGCCACGCCGTAAATATAGTTATTGCGTCGCGAGTCAACGCGCATGCGTAGAACTATCTGCGACAATGCCCAGCGAAAGTTAGTGGTAAAAGACGACCTCATAGCCTGCCCGTCACTTCGTATGTTGCCTTTTGCCTCGATAAAATAATTGTTACCTTGGTTCTTTTCGTCGGCAAGTTTAATATGGAGATCAATACCATGTTGTCTTTTGCTGGCCTCGGCAAGCCTCTTGACACTCTTGTTTACAGTTCTGCCTTTTTGCTTTAGAAAATTAGCAACACCCTCAATCACTTGATCTTCTGTCAACGCTATCGTGCTAAGCATTATGTCTTTTCCTTTGCACTATATTTCTTCAGCGTCACCGTATCGCCCACTTTAGCGTCTCGTGTGGTTTTGAGGTTGGTGACGATGTAGCCGATTTCACCGGTTTCGAGGACTGGATCGGGTACCATTTTGGGACTAAGATGCCCAACCTCAAGCGCAATTGCATTTACACCCGTTGCCATCATATGGATATCATCACTTTTCCGTATCGCCCCATCAACCACCCGCACGTAGAGTATAACTCCACGGTAATCATCGTAGTACGAGTCAAATATCAGCGCCCGAGTCGGCACTGCATCATATGACTTTTTCTCATCTTTTACCGGGGAGGTGTTATTTTTTGTCAGCTCTACAAAAAGCGGAGAGCTGGGAGGGGGGATGCGCTCGACAATGGCGGCCAGCACTTGGTCGACGTTTTCGCCGGTTTTAGCACTGATTTTGATGATATCAGACTCGTCGCAGCCAAGGAGATTGATGACTTCTTTGCTTACTCGTGGTACATCAGCCGCGGGGAGGTCAACTTTGTTGAGAACAGGAATGATTACGAGGTCTTGCTCGAGCGCCAGATACACATTGGCGAGCGTCTGCGCCTGAATGCCCTGGCTAGCATCGACCACGAGCACCGCGCCTTCGCAGGCCTGAAGCGAACGCGAGACTTCGTA